>JABDPQ010000661.1 GCA_013042695.1 Desulfobacterales bacterium
GGATACACGGTGCATTCAAGCCTCCGGTATCATTTATTTTCCGGCTAGTGCTTTTTTCTTGTGACCAATCCCCATGGCAGACGTTTATCTATTGTAAAGAGTGAATGAGATCAATGAAAATTTCCGACAATCAGCTTGTAGACAAGGTTCTTGCCGGTAACAAAAGATCATTTGCCACTCTTGTTGAGCGATACAATACCCAGATTTTTAACCTGATGTATCGCTACTGCGGCTCCACTGAAGAGGCTTCTGACATGACCCAGGATGTATTTTGCCGGGTGTTCGAAAAACTGGACAACTATCAGGAGAAGAACAGTTTCTTTTCCTGGGTATATACCCTGGCACTCAATTACGCCAGAGACTGGAGCAAAAAGCAGCGCAACCGTAAAATCAAGTTAAGCAGGTACGCAGACGAACTGAGGTCGCAACAGAGAAATGTGGACCATGAACATGAATCGATACAGGAAACAGAAATGCTGCTGCGAGCCCTTGATGCGCTCTCCGATGATCGCAGGGAACTGGTTATGTTGAGGTACCGGCATGACTGTTCCATTCGAGAGTTGGGCGATATTTTCAACCTCTCTGAGAGTGCAACTAAAATGCGGCTTAAACGCTCACTTGAAGAGCTGAATAAAATCCTCAGAAATTCGTAATCTGGCTATGGAAGAGCACAACGTCGATAATGATAAACTTATCAGTAGATTGAAGGAACTGCCGCTGCAGCAGGTTCCGCCCGATCTGACTGACAGGATTATGGCACGTGTCTCAAAGAAGCCGCCAGGGATTTTTTCGAGACTTTCTGATTATATCCTCAGACCGATCACCATATCTCTGAGCCCAGCTTATGCTTTTAGCCTTATCTTGATTGTCTGCGGCGCCTTCCTGCTCGGCAGGATTTCCCTAGAAAAACCGGCTGAGCTGGTTGCTACAGCACCTGCTCCAGCTCCTTCTCCGTCTCTTAAAACCGATAATGCCCAGGCTGCCTATATGATTGGGCGTGGACTGCTTGAGGCTGAAAAGCCCGATCAGGCAATAGAACTTCTGCAGAAGGCTGCCTTACTCGAGCCGGACAATCCGGAGTACGCCTACTGGGAAGGGGTTGGCTACTGGCTCACCGGCAACCAGGAGCAGGAGCGTCAGAGTTATCTTCGCGGACTGAGAGCAGCTCCGGAATCTGTGCCGCTGTTGACAAATCTTGGTCACAACTATCTTAACGAGCAGCAGTATGAGCAGGCACTGAAGACCTATCAGGACGTCCTGACCTTGTCTGCTGATGAGCCAGTCCCCCTGTACAATATCGGCTTGATTAATCGGAAATTGGGCAAAGTGGAGGGTGAAATCGCTGCCTGGAAAGCGTATCTGCAGGTTAAACGAACGGGAAAATGGGCGTTTAGAGCCGTTGAGCGGCTTAACGCCTATGGCGACTTTTCGTACCGACCTTACCGGATCGGTGTACGTAAGATAATTGTCTCACCTAACATTTTGCTGGATGGATCGTTATCACAAGCAGAACAAGCAAATGAGTTGGCACCAATTATTACCATGCTAGAGAATAACCAACAGTTAAGACTCGATATCGTCGTCTTTATCGAAAACGATCTGGAAATGGCTCGACAAATTGCCATTGATTTAAAGAGGCTGATGATCAGCTCCTCTGAAACAAATATAAAAAACAGAATAAAGTTAAGTTGGTTTAAAGAACCGGAATCCATCACATTACGGGATGATGTAAGTGTTGAGCTTGCAGAGAGTTTACTGATATTCAGCAGTCATCTCCCAGCACATGAAAAGGAGGTATCGATTTGAAAGTACGAAAAATTGTAGCGATCCTGGCCTTGTTGTTCCTTATACTCCTGCCGTTGTCAGCATATAGCGATGATGCAGTACCAGATCCGGGAGGTGTTGATGAATTTGGAGTCCCGGACGGGCTTGACCCAGGCAATGAAGACCCGGGTGATCCTGATCCAGGTAATGAAGATCCAGGCGATCCCGATCCAGGTAATGAGGAACCGGGTGATCCTGACCCAGACAATGACGAGCCGGGCGATCCAGAGCCTGGAGCAGGAGATGAAAGTGATATAAGTTATGAAAAACCGAGCTACCAAAACGCAGCTCAAGCCCAACATGCTGCAAATCTTCAGGAAGCGGTTTTAGCAAAAGATCCTGAGCTTACTGAGTCCGCAGGTAAATTAGCTGACGCAAAAGAAGAGCAAACAGATACAGGTTTGGAACTGAGAGCTGCCTACAAAGTAAGGGATGACGCTGATCAGGCTTTAAATACTGCTCTTGAAGAACGAGCTGTCGCCAAGGAAGCTTATGATGATCTATTAGACATTATTGGTCCTGGTCCTGATTATACCGATCGTGAGCAGATGGCACTTGATAAAGCTAAAGCAGCACTTGACGCTTCGAGATGGGACGTTGTCAATGCACAAAAAGCATATGACGAAGCAGAGCAGGACTATGGGTTAAAAGAAGTTGCATATGACGACGCCAGACAAGCCTTTACCGATGCAGAAGCATCGTATGCTAAGAATCTTGCTGAGCGTACAGGAGTTACGGAACAACAAATTCATGCTATGCGACAGGAAATGGGCTGGGGTGCAATGTATCGGGAGTTAGGTGTGCATCCGGGTTTTAATGGTTTAAAACGGGGTCATTATAAAAACGGTAAATTAAAGGCGCCTGAGTTAAATCCTCTTGATGTAGCTGATCATGAGCCACTCAATCTGCATGAAGGTATTCCTCCGGATCAGGAACTTATGGAAGCCACCAAGCGCAACACGAGGACCGGCTGGAGCGATAAACACGGTTTGAAGTTAAATAATAACAAGAGCTCTAAGAAGGGATTAGGGTTGACTCAAACCAGTGGGCTTGCAGTGAGTGAAGAGAGAGGCAATAAAGGGAGCAATAAAGGTAATAGCTCTAATTCTTCCAAAGCTGGAAAATCTAATAATGGCCGCAGTTCAGTGGGTGGACCTGCCGATAAAGATGACAATGGCAAAGGAAGAGGTAATAGCAATAAGAGCAGTAGAGGTAATAGCGGAAATAAAGGAAAAAATGGCAATAATGGCAATAAAGGTGGTAACGGTAAAAACAAATAGTAGCAATTATCTCTCTTTGTAACAAAACAAAGACCCAGGTATGGAATCATCATACCTGGGCCGTTTTTTGTATACCAGACAGTTGCAGTCAATTAAGCTGAAATAGTATTATACAACCATCAGCTAAGGGATTCGTAACCTACTGCCACTTCGACTGCGTCACCTCATCAACCAGATAGAGAATCGAGCGATAAGGAATACCTGAATGCAGCGACAAACCTATCTCACAGGTCTTACTGGTCGAGTAGCCGGCCTCACAGCTGCAGACATGCTCATCCAATCCCTCAAGGGCTGATTCATTCAGTTCCGGGAAGTTAAAGCCACGATCCCCGGCAAAACCGCAGCAATAGATGTGCTCGGGCCAGACCACTTCAGTGGCACAGGCATGGGCCAGCTCAAGGAGTTTGGTTTCAAGCCCCATCTTGCGGGTACTGCAAGTAGGATGGATGGCGATTTTGACGTCTTTTTGCGTAAAAGAAAGCCTTTCCATCAGGAAAAGCAGAATGAACTCAATTGGTTCGTAGAGTTTAAGCCGATCGTCAACGGTTGCTTTCATGCGCTGCAGACAAGGACTGGTATCGCATAGAATGGGGATGGAGCCGTTTTCTGATGCCGTCAGCAGCATGTCTGAGAGTTCTTTTGATTTGCGATCCGCCTCTGCCAAGAAACCTTTGCTTTCAAAAGCCTGGCCGCAGCAGAGCGCATCAAGCTCGCCTGGATAAATAATCTCGTAGCCAGATTTTTTCAGCAGTGAAACAGTTTTTTCAGGTAATGGCTCACGTTCATCATCCTCTCGGGCTGGCCCGCTCATTGCGCGGCTGGCACAACTCGGGAAATAGACCACTTTCAGTGGATTGGCAAGATCAATTGGTGTTGGTTCAATCTTGGCAACACCTGAAGGCATTTCTTTGTTCCACAGAGGCAGTTTATTTAAAGCCAGTTTTCTGGCAATGGATGAACCGCCTTCCATTATGTTGGTGCCGGTAAGTTTATGGAGCTTATCGACGCCATTGAGGGTAGTGCTGATTGTCCGTGCCACTTTACCGAATTGAGAGCCGACTCCGCCGGCAATTTTTTCTGCCAGTGGTCCATTGGCTTCGTCACGCAGCGCCTTGACCATTTTGCCTGTATCGATTTCAACCGGGCAGCGAGTTGCACACAGTCCATCGGCAGCACAGGTATCCATTCCGGGGTATTGATAGCGTTTGGCAAATCGTTTTACTTCTCTGTTGCTGCCTTCAGATGAAAGTCTCCGACTGATTTCACGCCTGCCGGCAATACGTTGCCGTGGAGTAAAACTGAGATTTCTTGATGGGCAAACCGGCTCACAAAACCCACATTCAATGCACTTGTCGGCGATCTCGTGGGTGGCCGGCAGGGGCTTGAGGTTATGAATATGCGCCTCGGCATCATCATTGAGTATAACACCCGGGTTGAGGATATTGTCCGGGTCAAAGATATCCTTAATTTCCTTCATCAACTCAAAAGCGGCAGTCCCCCATTCCTTTTCAACAAATGGGGCCATGTTGCGTCCGGTACCATGTTCCGCCTTGAGCGAACCGTCGTAAGTGGTTACCACCATCTCGACGACATCTGCCATGAAATCGCGGTATCGCACTACTTCTGAGTCAATAGAAAAATCCTGGGTAAAAACAAAGTGCAGATTACCCTCAAAAGCATGACCGAAAATGATTGCTTCATGATAGCTATACTTGATAAATAAGGCTTGAAGTTCAAGTGCCGCGCTGGCCAGATGTTCGGTAGGAAAAGCGACATCTTCGATAATCACTGTGGTACCTGTCTCCCGAACGGCCCCGACAGCAGGAAACAATCCTTTGCGTATCTTCCACAGCGCCTGATATTCTTCCAAAACAGAGGTAAATGAGATCGGCATCACCGTAGTAAATTCAGAAAGGCACTCGGTAACCTGGTCCACCTGGCCCTCGAGTTTATCTGCTTCACTGGTGCGGGTCTCAACAAGCAGCGCCGTTACTTTCTCATCAAGCCCTTTGAGAAAGTCGGGCATGCCCGGTTTATTTTCAACCGATGCCAGACTGGCCCGATCCATCAATTCCGCGGCTGCAACCGGTTGCTTGCGAAGCAATGGGATGGCACGACAGGCGTCTTCCATGTTGGCAAAGAGAATGAGAGCCGAGGCTTTGTGGGGATGTTCAATAACGGTTCGAAAGACAGAATCTGATATAAATGCCAGGGTACCTTCGGAGCCCACCATCAGGTGTGACATGATGTCGATCGGATCTTCGAAGTCGATGAGGGCATTAAGACTGTATCCGGTGGTATTTTTAATCTTGAATTTGTATTTTATGCGCTCTGCTAGCTGTTCATCGTCTAAAATGCGCTGACGCAGTGCAGACAGCCGATTCAGCAGTGCTGCATGGCTTTTCTTGAAATCTTCAACACTTTTGCTATCCCCGGTATCAATGATAGTACCGTCGGCAAGTATCAGACGTATGCTTTCCAAGGTCTGATAACTGTTCTCTTCAACTCCACAACACATGCCGCTGGCGTTATTGGCAAGAATCCCACCGATTTTTGCGGTGTCTATGGACGCTGGATCCGGTCCAATTTTACGATCAAACGGAGCGAGATCAAGATTCGCCTGCCCACCGATAATACCCGGCTGCAATTGAATATAGTCGGCATCATCATAAATACGGCTGCTGTTCCAGCCTCTTCCGAGACGGACCAGTATACTATCGGTAATCGATTGCCCGGAAAGTGAGGTGCCCGCAGCTCGAAAAGTTACCGGCAGTTTCCGCTTTCGGGCCTCCTGAACGATGATTCGAACTTCTCTTTCGTTTTCGACATCTACAATAATTTCAGGCACTAATCGATAAAAACTAGCATCAGATCCGATGGCAACCTTTCTCAATGGATCGGTGATGATATTTGCAGGTGGAACTATTTTCTTAATAACCTGATAAAATTCCTGATAGCGATCGCGCAGCATTTTTCCTCCCCAAAGGGCTTAAGTAATAGTGAGCGGCAACGCAGCAATATAACATGTGTAGCAACTCCTTAAAAGTGCATCGTCAATTATGATAATTCCTCTTTATTGATTGGGAAAGAATTAATAGCGAAGTGAGTGGTACCTCTACTTTGTCAGTCAATGGGTGAATTTCTCTTTTCAAGCCAACTTCTTGCCCATTTGACAATGGTCTGTCCAAGTGAGATCTTACCGCCGCGAATATACAGTGTTGCTGGTTGTCCATCTTTTACTTTTTCTGCCACTTTACGGGGAAGTTCAACATCGAGTTTGAACCGCGGTGCAAACAATTCAAATCGATAATATTGTTCCATGTCTTTGCCAGACCCGCCGATAGCCTGTTGCCGGACATCAAGCGGGCCGCCATATACTGCTCCAAGTGCAGGGTGGAGTAATTCCGCTGTTGCAGTGGGGGACACCTGTTTAAGGGTTCCGGAGAATAAACCGAGCCCGGATGAGCGCATGTCAATATCTATGGGTTTATTGACCAGTTCCTGGAATTGATCAACATCATCCTGAGAAGCACTGGCAATGATATGTTTTTGTTCCTTGTTAACTATCCAGAAAAGTTCTTTTCCCTGCGGGACATAGGTTCCCTGAAAGGTTGCGAGATCTGACCCGATTACAACACCGTTATGGTGAGCATAAATAGTGAGTGCGGCTAGATCTCGCTGCAGATCCTGCAACTCCTTGGCACTGGTTTGTTGTTGTTCTTTTATTATCTGCAGTTGGGTGAGTTGATTATTGCTCTGAGCAAGGCGACTTTCCAGCTCGAGCTGTTGCGTTTCAAGCTCCAATAAGTTTGCGGCGTAAACCAGTTGATCATTTTTCAGGGTAATCAGCAATTCTCCCTGCTCTACGAGTTGTCCTTCAGTGACATGAACGGCAGCCACGAAACCATCTATTTCAGGTCTGACACTAAATTGATGTTGATATTCAATAACCGCAGGCGCTTTGATCCTCTGTTCCCAGCTGACAACGCTCGCTACAAGACCAATACATACAACTGTTATTATAAAACGCAGTAAAAGATGGGTTACAACGGAGGGGTTCTGCTGCCTGTACAGAGGCAGTCTCTTGTAGAAAAGATAGAGCGGCATGCCGAGCCAGACAATTGCGGCACCGAAAGTTGCCATAATACCAAAACCGCCAGCCATGCTACTGGCAATATAGCCAAGAGAAAGGAGTATAAACAGGCGCCAAACATAGATGCCGACACCATACATCCGAATGAACCATTTCCTGCCCCAGCTTTGAGTCGATGGCGTTGGTGAAATTCCCAGAAACCATTTTGCACCTGCTGCTCTGATAACCTGCAAACCATGGCTATAGAGATTCGGTATAGCGGTAAGATCCGAAAGAACATAGTAACCGTCAAAGCGCATTAACGGATTGGCATTAAAGAGAAGCGAGCTGATTCCGGCAATGATAACGGTGTTGTGAGCGATGAGGCCTATCGCTGTTCCTGGTTGCCCGGCCCAGACAAGGAGGGCAACCCAGGCGATGCCGAGCTCTATGAACATTCCGGCTATTGCGACATGAATTCGCTGCCATTTTGAAGGAAAATTCCATGAAGATGTGGCGTTAACATAGGTCAGCGGAATGAAGAGGATAAACAGAAATCCAGCATCGTAAACCCTGCCGCCGTAGCGGCGGCACACCAGGGCATGGAATAATTCATGAAAAAGTTTAAGTGAAAACCAGATAAGCCAGATAACAATCAGGTTGCCCGCTGAAAAAAAGCCGACTGATTGAGCACTGAATTCCTGCCACCTGGAAAAGAGAATACCAAGAGCAGATATCGCCAGTGCCAGCCAGATAAAAGCAAAGAGTTTACCGGTCAACCAGGAGAGTTTTGGGCTCAAAACGTTCAATAGTGGATCAGGGTTAAACAGGGAAATTCTGATAGTGATAAGATTGAGTCGGCTCAACCGTTGCCAATTCTTGCTCATCTGTTCTTGCTCCAACGCCTTAATCAGGGGGCTGGCATTATCAAGCTGCAGGAGCTGCCGGGCAGCAAGCCAGTTGAAGATAGCTTCTGCCTGCTCGAGGCTCAATTGCGTTTCAGCAGTTTGCGACAAACCCTGAAGGAGCTGCTCAATAGATGATGACTGGTTTAATCGACTGATGAATAAATATTCTTCGAGGCCAAGACGGTAGAATTTATTTCGAACAGGATCTTCAAGAATATAGTGCGGGGTACCTTTCTCTGTTAACGGTGTAAAGCGAAGATCCGCGCGCAGTCTGGGTAAAGTGAATTCAGGTGAATCCATAACTAATTAAAAAAGAAAATCCTTTAACCACAACAAGGTATACCACGGTTTGCGAAACAGAATCCAACCAAGAGGTTTCATGCCGGCATCAATTTTAGCTTTTCCCTGCATTCCTGGTCTGAGCCTCCCCTCGGGGTTAGTAAATTCCAGCTCAGCGATGAAGACATTACGATTGTCACGGATCATCGATTTGGGATGTATTGTTTCGATCTTACCATTCCATGTAGTGTTCGGGTATGCATCAAAACGGACCGTTACCTCCATGCCTGGATCCACAAAGGAGATATGATCTTCCCTGACGGCAAGCTCAACAATCATTGCTTTTAGAGGTGACACCTCAAAAAGCGTTTGCCCTCTGCCGACGGGGCTTCCCTCAATTCGTTTCATGTCTCCGGTAAGAATGATACCGTCGATTGGACTTGAGAGAGTCAGGTGTTTCTGTTTTTCCTGGAGCAGGCTGAGCTGTTGCTCAAGGCGCTGTTCTTCAAGTCCGGCAATTTGAGCCGCAGCGGTATTTCCGGAAGCCAGATGGTGATCGCGTGTTTTACGTGCTTTGTTGCGCTCAGCAGCAAGGGCAGCCTGGTCAAGCTCATTATCGCGTCCATCAAGCCTGGCAAGCACATCACCATCCTGGACTTCATCGCCAGGCTGCACGAGGACGTCCTGCAGAATACCATCGAATCTGGAAACGATGAACCTGATTGAGATGGGCTGCACAAGACAATCCGTGCTCAAACGAAAGGGAACAGGAATAAAACTGATCGCACCAAGCAGAAGCACGAACCCAATACTCAGAAGCAACGTTTTCAGCTGACTGCGCTTGTGCTGTCTTTGGTCACGTATACTGCTAGCAATCCGAAAGGAAGACTTATCCTGTATAGCATTAAGACATGCTGCCAATAGATGTTTGCCTGTATCGAGGCTCTTTAAAATATACGTCCTGTCCCCAGCGGTGGCCCAGAAGAATAGTGCAGCTCCAATGACATTCCCTTTTGTGTCACCAAAAGGAACAGCGACAACCTGATTGTTTTCGCTGAAATTAAGAAGATCTTTTAAGATGGGTGAGCTGTGGACGGCAGGATCATCTGCTGCGGGATAACAGAGCATTTCCTTTTGAATAGTGCACTCCGTGAGTGCTTTTGTAAGGGTGCGCGATTGCTCAGTGCGCTGATCAACCGATGTCACATGCGATAGTGAGCTCAAGACAATGCGACCCGAGGCGGTTGCAATGCCGAGCGCAACCTGATCAGAAGCAGCCCAGTTTCGCAACTGTGTATTCAATTGTACAAGGGCCTCTTGTTGATTACCTGTTTCTAAAACATGAGCGGTAATAGCAGCGAGTTGCTGCAACGTGTTATGTGACGGGGGTTCTATAGGTTTGTCATTTCTGAGAAGAAAACTGAGCAGGGCACTGAGCAACTGGGAAATTGCCAGGAACGATTCGATGGGTTGTTCCGCTGTCAGAACGACAAGAGACAGACAGCCTGAAAAGTGACCACGCTCACCTGTCGGACAAGAAATAATCTGGGCAGCAGGGAACTCTGCCAGTCGACCGTATTGAGCACTACCACTGCTCAGGGCATCTTTGGCGCTATCTTCAAGCAGGGAAGGCAGGTTTGCTGACCATGATAGGGCCTGACGAGAGAGCAGTTTACCCTCAGCAACAGGTGCTTCGCCATCATTTCGATAAAAGATTGCACCTGCGGCATTGATAAGACC
>JABDPQ010000666.1 GCA_013042695.1 Desulfobacterales bacterium
TAGCAGATCTATCTCGGGTTATCTATGAAAATGGCTACAACCTGGAAGACTCCTCCATGACGAATCTTGCCGGTGAATTCGCCATTCTGTTATTGTTGTCAGCACCATCTGTGAACGGAGTTGACGCAGAAGAAAAACTATCTACAGAATGCCGCAGACTGGAAAGGGATAAAGGTATTACAGCTTACATCCGACCGGTGCGTCAGGAGATGCCGAAACAGAAATCGAATATACTTACCAAAACCATACACGTTGAAGGTCTTGATCAGGCGGGAATCGTTTATAAGGTGAGCCAGTTTCTTGCAGATAATGGTATCAATATCAGTACTTTGAACACGAAAATGAGATTGTCTCCAGAAAGCGGTGCAGCAATTTACATCATGACAATTGTCGTTGAAATACCCACACAATTATCACTACTAACCGTGGAGGACGGGCTCAGTCGAATTGGAGATCAGTTGAATGTGGATGTGAGTCTTGCGTGAAACCCCTGCGTAAAGAACGAAATAGGGGACGTACCACGTTTAATGTTGTTGCAGGTGAGCCTTTTGTAAATGGCTCAGGTGGTACGCCTCTTATTTCCTTACCGCTTAGTTATTAAACAGGCTGACATATTCGCCATATCCTTCTGCTTCAAGTTGCTCAACCGGGATGAAACGGAGTGAGGCAGAATTAATGCAGTATCGCAGTCCTTCAGGTTGCGGACCGTCATTGAATAGATGACCCAGGTGAGAGTCTCCAGTTTTACTGCGCACCTCTGTCCGCACCATAAAAAACTGTCTGTCTTCTTTTTCGACAATGTTATCGCTCACCAGGGGACGAGTAAAACTTGGCCATCCTGTGCCTGATTCATACTTTTCCAGTGAACTGAAAAGCGGTTCATTTGATACAATGTCGACATAGATGCCCTGTTTTTTATTATTCCAATATTGGTTGTTGAAAGGCGGCTCGGTGCCGTTTTGCTGGGTAACCTGATACTGCAGCGGAGTCAGTTTGTCTTTCAATTCATTGCTGCTCATTTTCTTGCCGTTCTGTTTGCCCCATACTTTATCAAGGAAGGTATCTCTACCTGATCTCGAGCGGTAATATTTATACCTTATAGAGCTTTTTTTGTAGTAGTCCTGATGATACTCTTCTGCTGGATAAAAAGTAACTGCCGGAATAATTGGTGTAACAATAGGTTTATCAAAACGTCCACTATCAGCAAGAGTGTCTTTTGATGCTAAAGCCAGCTGCTTTTGCTCATCATCATAGAAAAATATTGCAGTGCTATAGGCATGTCCGCGATCAACAAATTGTCCACCCGGGTCAGTTGGGTCTATCTGCTTCCAATAGACATCCAGCAGATCTTGATAGGTAACGTTATCTGGGTTGAAGGTAATCTCAACCACTTCGATATGCCCTCCACTTTCATAAGTTTTGTAGGTCGGGTTGGTTGTCGTTCCTCCGGCATAACCAGAGACAACTGAAATTACGCCATCAAGTTGTTCAAAAGGCTTTTCCATGCACCAGAAGCAGCCACCTGCAAGCATTGCCTTCTGAACGGAATCTGGCTGCATCATCAGAGAACCTTCAGGCGTCGAAGGTGTTTCCATGTTTTTTGCCACAACCAATCCAGCGTTCATGAATGCAAGGCAGCAGGCGATAGTAAGTAGTCGTTTCATGATTAACCTCACTTGATCATTTTCTTACTTTGTTGAGGGATTGTTCGAATGTATGTCCCTGATTTTTTCAGGGTATCCTCAATGTGCTTGACGTTTGTCTCATCAGGGTTGAAGACAACCCGGTTAATTTCACTCATATTCTTCCAACCTTTCACAACGTTTATTACTCCTGGTTGCCCATCCAGGGCAGCTTTACCGACATCGTATCAACCAACGACAAAGGTTGCTTCATGCAAGTCCGATTCAGAAGCGTTTGCAAAGAGACCAGGCAATAGAAAAATACCGGCCAGTAATACGAGTGGTGCAATGCCAATTAATTTCATTTCAAACCTCCAGTACTATAGTCATTTCTATTCCATCTTTTTCGCATCGTTCAGCATTGGTTTTTCCATGTCTGATTTCATCGGTTTTTCCATTCCAGCAGCCATTGGTTTTTCCATGTCCGTTTTCATGGGCTTTTCCATCCCATCAGCCATTGGTTTTTTCATCTTTGGTTTCATGGTATTTTTCATTTCTTCTGCTGCAGGCTTATTGACGCTAGAACTATCAGTGATCATGGCTGAATCCATTTTTTTTGTCTTCATATCTGTGGCACTTCCATCAGAAAAAGCATTACCAGAGATAAACAAGACGCATAATCCGAGACCCACAACCAGTGCTGCCAACTGTGATGTTTTCATTACCGTTTCTCCATGTGATTTTGTTATAATACTGACAAGAGGCCCTTTCCTCTTACTAGCAACACTAGGTCCTGGATATAAATCACAGATAAAGGATATGTAAAGATTTGGTAAAGAGTGAAAAAAAGAAATCAGACTCAGGTAGGCAGAACAAACCAGATATGGGTCTCGCCATTTCTGCTTTCAGCACCGACATGGCCGCCATGAGCCTCAATGATCTCCCGTGTAATGGCAAGACCAATCCCGGCACCACCTGCATCTCTTGAACGGGAACGATCGGCACGAAAAAATCTCTCAAAGATATAGGGCAGATCGGCTTTTGAGATCCCGGGACCGCTGTTATGAAAGTTGACCGTAACCTCTTTAGAATTATGATCAACTGAAATTATTACGTGACCTGCTTGGGGGGTATAATTCCAGCAATTTTCAGTAAGATTTTGTAATGCCTGCAACAGCTTATCCCGATCAGCTTTTACATACAACTCCGGGGAAGCAAAACGTCTTTCTATGCGTATGCTTTTTTTCTGAAAATGTGGCTGGTGAAGCTCAACAATCTGGTTAACAAGAGCAGTTAGATCTAATTTTTCACGCTTAAGATAGGCTCGAGCTGCGTCGGCCCGAGCCAGTTGCTGCAGGTTATCTACCAAGTGAACAAGACGCAGATTCTCCTGCTGGAGCATTTTAAAGGTATCCGGGGTTGGCGGAATGATATTATCATTTAACGCTTCGATATAGCCTCGCAGATTAGTAAGTGGAGTGCGGAGTTCATGAGCAACATCAGCCACCATCGTCTTGCGCAGCTGCTCGATTTTTTCCAGACTATCAGCCATGCGATTGAAGGCAACCCCAAGCTCTCCCACTTCATCCTTGGTGGTAATCTCGGTACGCAAAGAAAAATTGCCTGCCGCCATTTCCTTTGTGATGGCGGTCATTTGCAAAAGTGGCCGCAGGACCCTTCTGGTGAGTAGGAAACTGAGGATAAAGGCAACCCCCAAGGCAGCCAGGCTCGCCCAAACAAGATAATGATGAATTGAGGTCAGAAACATCTGATGGATATCATCAGGAGACACATCATATTTCTCCATCAGGGCCATGAAATAATTAGCGGCAAGTTTATCGACAGCGACCCAGACCACAAGAAAAATAACACCAATCACCGGTATGATATTTGTCAGCAAAAGCTTCCAGAGAAGGTGATTTTTCATCAGCTCATGCCTCACCTGGTTCTGCAAAACGATAGCCAAATCCTCGCACGGTCTGGATCATTTTTGGCTTTGCCGGGTGTTCTTCTATTTTTTGTCTGAGCTTACCTACATGCACGTCAATGACGCGGTCAACAACCGTTTCTCCATGCTCATAAAAGCGATCTAACAGTGCTTCTCTTGAAAAAACTCGCCCGGGTGAAGCCATCAGGGTTTGAAGAAGCTTGTACTCTGAGGTCGTCAGGTTGACCGGCTCATTATTTATGGTCACTTTGCATTTGACAGGATCAAGGATAAGTCCGCCATGCGAAAGCACCTGGTCTTCCTGAGCAGGCTGGGACTCTGTGCGGCGAAGGATGGCTTTTACCCTCTCGACAAGCTCCCGGGGGCTGAAAGGTTTTACGACATAATCGTCTGCACCAAGTGAGAGCCCCATTATTCTGTCAATCTCTTCTTCACGAGCTGTAAGCATAAGGATAGGAACATCGGATACCTTTCTCAGCTCGCGGCAGATCTCCCATCCATCCATCTTGGGAAGCATTATGTCTAAAATAACAAAAGCAAGTTTGTGCGTGCGGGCAATTGCCAGCGCACGTTCTCCATCAAATGCCGCCAAGGTAGAAAACCCTTCTTTTTGCAAATAGGTTTCAACGAGTGAAGAGGTGTTTTGATCATCCTCGACGATCAGTATTGGTCCGCTGGAAAAAGCCATAGAGCATCCAGTTTAATTGCCGTTTAAAATAGTGATCTTAAGCTCAATAATTCAACAAAAATATTGGTTACGTCCTGTGTTATCACTGCTTTTAGGGTCCCTGTAAAGCGAACAATGAAATCGATTTATTTCATTGATGCTGCTTTGGTAATGCCAGCCAGGGCCTTCTCTATTTTTGTGAACACTTCCTCACAACCCATGACATTATGCCTTTTCTGTAAATATCTTGGATCGTTATACGATATATAAACGTTGCCCTGGTCATCTTTCCAGATTAATGCTTTTTGGGGTAAATCAAGAGCAACACTTTGTTGACATTTCATCAGGGGACTTCCCACCTTTGGATTGCCAAATATAATGAGTTCTGTATCTCGCAGCTCAACACCGACCTTGCCGGCAGCAGCAGAATGCTTTATTCGGTTAAATATGGTCATGCCTTTTTCTGTCAGTATGTTTTCCATGCGGTCTGCAGTTTCTCCAACCGCAAATGTGCTCTGCACATTTATTACACCATCTGCTGCAACTACTGGGATGGCAAAAAACAGTATTGAGAATAAGGTTACGAGTATAGTTTTCATTTTTGCTCCTTTAGCTGGTATCGCACACGCAGGCTGCGTGGCATCTTGAATAGCATTACCACATGCAAATAACTTGCTCAGCGGTAACTGGTTTAGGTGTAACAATAAGAACAGCACCCATCAATTGGTAGGGTGACATTCAAGACTTTTATGATTGCCCCCGTGAGAAACAGGGGACAGACCACGGTTTATGCTTGATGTCAATATGATTTAACTGCCAGTAGCAAGGTTAAGCGGTTTTGTAAATAAAGGAACTAAAGCTTCTTCCTGATCAGGTATTTCTTTAAATGATTATAGAATGTTAACATTGCCAATGGATCTATACAGCTTATAGAAATAACATGATCCATCAGGTGCAGAG
>JABDPQ010000667.1 GCA_013042695.1 Desulfobacterales bacterium
GAAATGATGCTGGTATCTTCCACCTGCTTATACTCACCCCGACCACAAGTGATATCAGGATGACTACGATACTGCCGCTACCACCTGTTATTACAGCTATATTAGCCTTTCCAAGTTCAAAGCCGAAATTATCAAGGACAAACGGCAACAATGTCGTAACCAAAAGGAGCCGGATATTCTGAATCACCAATATAGACCGTATATCGCCTATGCCACCGGCAGCAATGCCAAGGGAATAGGCCAGGGCACCAGGAGAAGTTGCCAGCACCGCAGTCTCAGCCGATTGTGAGAAGAACCGAGTAAGCATCCAGCTGCATGCAAACATAATGGCAATAACCGCCACCGCCAGCACAAAGAGACTGATGGGCCAATGTATTGCGTGGTTTAGTGCCTCCTTGGTAATACTGCTGCCAAGCGAACAACCGATTACCGTAAAAGCGATGTTTCGAAGCCACGCTGGTATGTCAACGGTTATTCTATATAGCGAGGCAATTGATACAAGCAAACTAGAGCCGATCAGGGCCGCGGCGGGCAGGTTTAACCAAGCGGCTGTCAATGCGCCTGAAAGGCCGATAACCAGGGTGATCAGAAGGGATTTAGTTGAAGAGCTTTGCACAATTCTTTTATTGGTTCAATTTCTTCACCGGCAGATGCCTGATGATTTGTGGCCAAACAGATAGCATGAAATTACTGATGGCGCAATGTTGATGGGCTTTCCTCGCTGCAGTGATTTCAGTCCTGTAACAGGTATATTATTGTTAATAAATCGACTACCAAGAGCAGCATGCGTTCTTTATCCGCCTGTTTTTGCTTGACTTCCTCTGTGAGTAATGCAAATACGACAACAACGAATGGCTGTTGAGTATCAGCTACAAGTGGTATATGATAGGTGCTTTGTTTTTTTAAACGTTTCATTTTGATAGAAAATTTCATTGGACATTATGATCCCTGAGGTTCCCGAGAAGCGATCCGCCTTCACACATTTTCTTCTGCATCTGCATCCACGCACTGTTCCAGTAGAAACCCTGCGGTATCAATTAAGTTTTGGCCTTGGGGGCATGGCAGCAGCACTTTTTGCAACGCTCATTATCACCGGGATCCTGCAACTATTAAGCTACTCGCCTGCCACCCTATCTGCATATCAGTCGATCCAACTCATGTATAGTGGCAATAATATGGGGGGGTATGTCCGGAATATCCATTTTTGGGCTGGAAATCTGCTGGTCATCATATCTGCGCTTCATCTGCTGCGTGTCTTCCTCACTGGAGCACTGAGCGGTGGTCGTCAGCTCAACTGGCTGATTGGGATGGTCATCTTCCTTCTTGTTTTATTTGCCAATTTTACTGGCTATTTATTGCCATGGGACCAACTGGCCTTCTGGGCGGTTACCATTTTTACCAATATGACTGCATATGTCCCCGTAATAGGAGGATGGCTTATTGAAACGTTGCGAGGAGGCGCAGAAGTCGGGCCAGCAACGCTTGAGAACTTTTTTGCCCTTCACGTTGGTGTTCTCCCTGCCGCGCTCATTTTTCTGCTGATCTGGCATTTCTGGCTGATTCGCAAAGCAGGCGGCCTGATACAATCTCCAGACTTAGCTGGTGAACATAAAAAGAGGGTCGCTGTTATTCCTCATCTCATCCAGCGAGAAGCAGCCACTGGCCTCTGCCTATTGGCACTCTTGTTTGTTTTTTCAGCGCTCGTCGACGCCCCACTTGCCGGACAGGCAAATCCCGGTGAAAGTCCCAACCCGGCCAAAGCTGCCTGGTATTTTATGGGACTGCAGGAATTACTGCTCCACCTGCACCCGATCTTTGCCATCTGTATCGCTCCCCTGCTTGTAATTGCCGGTTTTGCTTCACTTCCATTCTGGCCGGAGTCAACATTGCCGGCAGCACATTGGTTCGGTGGAAAGAGAGGTGCTCGCCTTGCAATACTGTCCTTTGCGGGCAGCTTCCTGACAGTTGTTATGGCGATTGTTAGTAATGAATTCTTGTTTCGGACTGCTAATAGCATAAATACTGAGAAGATCTGGCTTACCCGGGGCTTACTTCCATTAGTGACTGCCAGCCTTGTTCTGGTCACGCTTTTCCTGTTTCTGCGCAGAAAAAAGAACTATTCCAGAGCAGATGCGGTCATGGCAATGGTGATGGCAACAAGCGGTTTCATTTTTGGACTTACCGTAATCGGCATCTGGTTTCGTGGCCCCGGCATGGCCCTCATATGGCCGATCTAGAGGACGGAATTAGCAATGAAACACTCACCGGTTCTTGAAAAACAGATACAGCCTGAAAAACCTCGTCGGCGAACTTTCTTCGCCTGGCTCTGGGGTATACTTCTCTCCGTTGCCTTTCTTGAAATTGGTTGGGTAGTTGGTACCATCTTCAAATCCCGCAAGCAAAGAGAAGAGACAAAACGAGCACTGCATCTTGTTGAGGCAGGCATGATTCAGAACTATGAGCCGGGAACTGTCTCCGCAGTTCCAGAAGGGCAATTCTATATGTGCTGTCTTAATGACGGCAGTTTCATTGCCTTGTCAAGGAACTGCACCCATCTTGGCTGTTCTGTCCCATGGGATGAAAAAAAGCAGACGTTTGTCTGCCCCTGCCATGGGTCGACTTTTGACCAGACGGGCAAAGTACTTACACCACCTGCAATACGCCCGCTCGATTACTTTCCGGTCCGCATTGAAAACGGTTTGTTACGAGTTGATATCTCAACGCCGCTCAAACGCCAAGCCTTTGATCCTTCACAAACCGTACGAATGTAACATGTCAGAAAACCACCAAAATTCCAAAACTCAGAAAGACTCTCCCAGGAACGTGAGCAATTGGGAACTGGGTGCCTTAGCAGCAGCTGCACTGATACTTATTGCACCGCTCATATATGCGATGCGAGCTGATCATCAGGTGGCTCCACCAGATGAAGCAGAACTGCATTTTATCGGCAGCCAGAAATGCAGCCGCTGCCACCAGACTGCCTTTGATCAATGGCAAGGCTCGCATCACGATCTGGCAATGGCTGAGGCAACAGAGCAGAGTGTCTTGGGAGATTTTGACAACGCTACTTTTACCGATCCATACACGGGTGTAACAAGCAGGTTTTTCCGCCGTGGCGACGCTTTCCAGGTAGAGACTGAAGGGCCCAATGGAGCACTTGGCATCTTTGAGATCACCCACACTTTCGGCGTCTATCCCCTGCAGCAGTATCTCGTGCCATTTTCCGGAGGCAGACTCCAGTGCTTGAATATCGCCTGGAACGCACGTGAAGATAATTGGTACCGGCTGCCGCCGTATGAAGTGGAAGGCCCCGATGACTGGCTGCACTGGACAAATGGCGGCCAGAACTGGAACGGCATGTGTGCAGAATGCCATTCAACCAGAGTGGTCAAAGGTTTTGATCTTGACTCTGGGTCCTACCAGACAAGTTGGTTTGAAATTAATGTCGGCTGCGAAGCGTGCCATGGCCCCGGCTCTAAACATGCTGCCTGGGCCGATCGGCCAGCCATGGCCCGACCGGCAGTAGAAAATTATGAACTTGCCGTAGAAACGAGTCATCTCGATGCCAAAGAGCAAATTACCATCTGCGCCCCCTGCCATTCGCGAAGATTCCAGCTCGACAACAATGATCATGCTCAGAAAGAACTGCTCGATACATTGGTCCCATCACTCCTAGAAGAGGGCCTCTACTATCCTGACGGCCAGATTCTTGAAGAAGTCTATGTCTATGGTTCCTTCACGCAGTCGAAGATGTTTCAGCACGATGTTCGCTGCAATGATTGCCATGACATGCACAGCCTGAAACTTCATAGGCAAGACAATGCTCTTTGTTTACAATGCCACCGTGCCGAAGATTACGACACCTATGAGCATCATTTTCACAAGCGCGAATACCAAGGAAAACCAAGTGACGGCCACCTTTGTGTTAAATGCCATATGCCGGGACAGCTCTACATGGGTATTGACTATCGTCCAGATCACAGTTTGCGGGTTCCTCGTCCCGATCTGAGTCTTACCATCGGCACACCAAATAGCTGCTCTGCAATAGGATGTCACAATGACAAGTCGATTGAGTGGGTCAATGATCATAACAAAAAATGGTATGGTGAATCACGTAAAACCCATTACGGAGAAGTTTTTGCGGCAGCTCGATCAGGTGTATCAACTGCTGGAGATGACCTCAGAGCTACCGCATCAGACAGTTTACTGCCGGCAATTGTCCGTGCGACAGCATTATCCCTGTTGAGGAATTATCCCGATAACAAAACGACGGAGACATTTACCACCGCTCTTCAGGATGATGATGCCCTGATCCGCTATACTGCCATTCGCAGCCTTGAAAATCTTGACCAGGAAACAAAACTGCAGCTCATTGGTCCAAAACTCTACGACAGGGTTCTGGCGGTGCGCATGGAGGCAGCCCTCGCCCTTTCCTCTCTGCCTATCAGCGCATTGCGGCCCGATGATCTGCAGCAATTCAAAGCTGGGCTGGCAGAATACAAAGCAGCAATGAGATACAATGCTGATTTTGCTCCACAGCGATATAACCTGGGAAACTTAGCCGCAGCCATCGGCGAGTCTGAAGAAGCCATAAATTATTATCTGCAGTCAATTGGTATTGATGACCAGTTCTATCCGGCCAAAGTCAACCTTGCCATGCAATATAATCAGCTCGGAAAAAATGAGCAGTCAGAAACCCTTTTAAGGCAGGTTGTAGATGACCATCCCGATCTCTTTGAGGTTGCCTATTCTCTTGGCCTGCTGCTGGCTGAGCAGGAGAACTATTCGGAAGCGGCAACGTTCCTCGGAAAAGCGGCGGACGGCATGCCGCAGTATAGCAGAGCACGCTATAACCAGGCGCTTGCACTGTTGAAGCTGAAACGGTGGCAGGATGGTGAACTAGCACTTCTCAAAACACTCGAAGTAGAGCCGGATAATCGAGAATATTTTATGACGCTCGCCAATCTGTATTTGAATTTCAAACAGACTGAACGGGCCAGGCGACTGGCCGAACAAATTCTTCAAAAAGAACCGGGGCAGCAGGATGCCCAAGAATTACTTCGCATGCTGAACCAGAAAAAATAGGATGCTCCCCTATTCTTTCTATTCTTTGCTGTCAATAGAACAATTGCAGCATTGTTAATAGTACAACAAGAAAAATGATCGTCATCCCCGAGCCTGCCCGAATATAGTCAAACGTTCGATACCCGCCCGGCCTCATGATCAACGCATTCACCTGGTGTGTTGGCAGCACAAAGGTATTTGAAGCAGCCAGAGCAACCAGCAGTGCTGCGATACGTGGGTCACTGCCCATTTCAACTGCCATTGCCATACAGAGCGGCACCAGTAAGACAGTGGCACCGACATTTGAGACAACAAGCGTAAAGCAGGAAGTAAGGACACCGACGATCAGCAGAAAAACAATTTCCGGCACCTCGCCGACTATTCCCATAATGGTCACGGCGATCCATTCTGCTGCACCTGTTTTTTGAAAAGCCAGCCCTAACGGAATCAGCCCCCCGAGGAGAAAAACCGTCATCCAATCTATCGATCGATAGGCCTCATCAAAGGTTAGAACGTTTGTCAAGATCATGCCCAGAGCTCCTGTTAAGAGACAAATAGACAGAGACAGTTTAACCGGGAACCCCAACGCTGCTGTCAACGGTTCAAGCCACAAAATCATGCCAATGGCAACTACCAGCCAGGCAAGTGCCCTGCCGGCCCGCTCGGGATGAATTTCTTCTCCTTTAATTTCACTCGTAAAGGTGAAAGAATTCTTTTTCTGAAGTTCACGAAATTTGTCCCAGCGTCCAAACATCAAAAGCGCGTCACCAGGCTTGATCGTTTCCCTGGTGATCTGGTCAAACTGACAGATAC
>JABDPQ010000303.1 GCA_013042695.1 Desulfobacterales bacterium
GAAAAGCAGGGTCGCATGCTTGCACAAACAGTCAGCGCGCTAATTATTAACGAGCTGATTTACGAAAAACTTGGCTTGGTCGAGGAAGGTGGTCTGATCGACAATTATATGAGAGGCCTCTATCAGCATAGTGAGCTGGATTTGAATTTTGTTGCTGTGCTCGATAATTCTTTTCAAGTGACCTCTCATAGTGATTTCCGTGAGTTTGGCAAACGCTACGATAATTCTTTTGTAAAACAAGCTCATAGTTCTGATTCAGTACTCGTCAGAAGAGTCACTAACAATAACGACAGTGCCGAGTCCCTGGAATTTGCCGCCCCTCTCTCAATAGAAGGAAAGCGCTGGGGAATGCTTTTATTTTCACTGTCTCTAGAGGATGTTGAAGCGGAGATAAGAGCCATGATATATCAAATTGCTTCACACTGCGTTCTTGCCTTGTTGGTTTTATTCTTTCTCATCTATCTGCTTAGTCAGCGATTTATCAAGCCCATAATTGATCTCTCACAGGCTATGGGTGAAGTCGAAGTCGAGATGAGTGAGAAAACGATACCGGTCAAAGGCAACGATGAGTTGTCACATCTTACCGAGAGTTTCAATGATATGGTAAGAAGAATACGCAGCGCTAATGAGGAGATGAAGCTGGCCCATGAAAAACTTCTTGAATCAGAAAAGCTGGCTACGCTTGGTGTTCTCTCATCAAGTATTGCTCACCGTATAAACAATCCTTTAGGAGGCCTGTTTAACTGTGTCGGCCTGCTTCACAAGCAAGGCGATGACCAGGAGTTCAGACAAAACTATCTTGGGCTGATAGAGGAAGGGCTGGAAAGCATAAAACAAACCGTTGGTCAACTTCTATGGACTGCAGGGCGACGTCAGGGTGAAGATCAGCGTTCCAATATCTCTGTCGTACTTGCAAGCGTGCTGCGTTATCTCGACTATCGGCTCAAGCGGCAGAGAATATTATTCGATCAAGACATTGACTCCAGCCTTACCGCTCCGATTGCTCCCCATGATCTTGAGGAAGTCTTATTAAATACCATGATCAACGCCATCCAGGCAATGAAAAGAGGAGGGAACCTTTCTATAACTGCACGGCAGATAAACGCCCAGATCAACATCCACATAGAAGATACCGGAGTAGGGATTCCTGAAGATAAGATTGAAGATGTTTTTGATATTTTTTATTCCACGAAAAAGGCAGGGGAGGGTACGGGCCTTGGACTGTGGATGACCTATGAACTTATCAAGAAGTATAAAGGCGACATCACTATTTCAAGCCAGGTAGGCGTTGGAACAAAGGTTTCGATCATCATCCCGGAGGGGGCATGAGAGAGAGTATCATCATTGTTGAAGACGAAAAAATTGTTCGAATCTCGCTTGCTGATGCACTTAAAGCAGAAGGATATGCCGTCCTGACTGTGGCTGATGGCGAGACTGCCCTGTCAGCGCTGGAGGAAGGGGAATTCTCTCTTGTCATCTCAGATATTCGACTTCCAGGCCTCAGCGGAGTGGATGTTCTAAAAAAAAGTTTGTCCGAATCGCCATCAACCCCTGTCATCGTGATGACGGCTTACGGCAACATTAAAGACGCTGTGGAAACGATGCGCCTGGGGGCATTTGACTATATTACCAAACCCTTCGATCTCGACGAGATGCTGATAACGGTGAATAAGGCGCTTGAGGTCGAGTCAATCACCCGGGAAAATATTCGCCTGAGGAAGGAACTGCGCAGCTATTATGGTGCTCCCAATATAATCGGTGAAAGCAAAGCTATGAAGGCGATATATGCCCTTCTGGAGAAGATTAGCCGAACGGAGTCAACAGTGTTGATCCTTGGGGAATCCGGTACAGGGAAAGAACTGATTGCCTCGACAATTCATTACCAGAGCAGTAGAAAGGATAATCCGATCATCAGGGTTAATTGCGCGGCTCTTCCCGAAGATCTGATCGAAAGCGAATTGTTTGGCTATGAAAAAGGTGCTTTTACCGGGGCCGTAGCCAAAAAGCCTGGTCGATTTGACCTGGCTGACGGTGGCTCCATTTTTTTGGATGAGATTGGTGACCTGCCTCCCCTTACTCAAACAAAAATCCTGCGGGTGCTTGAAGAGCGGACATTCGAGCGCCTCGGTGCTACCGATACCGTCTCTGTTGATGTCAGGATCATCGCTGCAACCAATAAAAAGCTGGAGAGAGAGGTTCAAAAAGGAAGGTTTCGCGAAGATCTCTATTATCGACTCAATGTTATACCAATCGAGTTGCCTCCTTTACGAAAAAGGAAAACAGATGTGCCGCTGCTGATCAATTCCTTCAACAGTCGCCTCAACGACCAGATGGGCACTGATGTATCGTTTTCTCCTGAAACGGTTGACATTTTAATGAACTATTCTTTTCCGGGAAATGTTCGAGAACTGCTGAACATCGTCGAGCGATGCATTGCCCTAACGAACTATAAGATGGTAAAACCATTTGATCTTCCACCGCATGTTGTCAAAGCACGTCAGGAAAAGACCCTTCTCTCAACACTGCAGACCATAACAGCTGATGCTGAAAAAGAGCATATTGTGCGAATATTGAAGCTAACCGAAGGAAATCGGACTAAGTCAGCTGAAATTCTTGGGATCAGTAGAAAAACATTATGGGAAAAGATTAATACACATCAACTCGATCTTTGAGAAGTGGTACTCCAATACTCCAATACGCGACTGGCATTGCTAAGCAAATGTTACACTAACGTAACAAACAACTTTCAAGAAGGTTCAACAACCTTATAAAATCGTTATTCATTTCAGAATAAAAACTCTTTCTTAATTAGAAAAATATTTTTCTTATCTTTTCCTCTTAGCAACTAGCTTGATTTACACTAATTACCCATTGATCTTTTTGTAGGTGTTACATTGTGGTAACGCCAAGGACCTCCTCAGCTATGGCATGGAAAATGCTAATACAACGCAATACATATTGGATGTATTGGGCCAAAGATCAACCAACCATGTACATGGAGGCTACTATGAGGATCAAAAGGAGGGACTTTCTAAAACTGTCAGCAGCTGCAGGTGCAACAGCGGCTTTGAGCAGTTGCACGAGCGGTACGAACATGAATGCCTTGGCAGCTTCTGGCACAGGTGGAAAGATAGGAGTAGAACCGGGCGAGTGGAAACCGACTACCTGTCAGGGATGCACCAGCTGGTGTCCTGCTGAGGTTTTTGTTCAGGATGGCAGAGCGGTCAAAGTAAAGGGAAACAGATACTCAAAACAAAATGAGGGCAAGGTGTGTCCAAGAGGACATCTTGGTCTTCAGCAGGTTTACGATCCTGACCGGATCAAGGTGCCAATGAAACGGACGAACCCTAAAAAGGGTAGAGGCCAAGATCCTCAATTTGTGCCGATCAGCTGGGACGAGGCGCTTAATACAATAGCTGACCGGATGATGGAACTCCGTAAAAACAACGAGACGGAAAAGTATTGTCTCATGCGGGGTCGCTACACCTATATGCGTGATATTATTTACGACGTGACGACAAAGGTGTTTGGTTCTCCGAATAACATCTCACACAGCTCTACCTGTGCCGAAGCTGAAAAGTTTGGGGCATATTACACCGAGGGCTACTGGGACTACCGTGATTATGATCTTTCCAACGCAAAATATATCCTGATCTGGGGCTGTGACCCCGTTGCCAGTAACCGAATGGTGCCCGCAACCATCAAGCGGCTTGGTGATGCACTCGACCGTGCAACTGTGGCTGCAGTAGATC
>JABDPQ010000675.1 GCA_013042695.1 Desulfobacterales bacterium
CCTTCAATTTCCCATCCGCCATAGGCCGCGTCAAAATCTCCGAAAGCTCGTACGGTGTTAGCACCACGACGCGGGGATTCCCATGGCCATTTCAACTGGGTCATTTGATCCGGGTCTTTCGGATCGAAATATGGTCCGGCTTCCACTACGGCGACTTTTAGCCCGGAGTCGGCTAAAATTTTTGTGGCCATTCCGCCTCCTGCACCGGAGCCTACAATAATGACATCATAAACTTGGGCTGATTCTTTGATTTGCATTTTTTTCGATCTATATATGTGTTAGTACAAGTTATTTAAATTTTCGAAGATGGTTTTCTGTCCCTCCAAAATGTTGCCAGAGAAGATCCGGAAATATTCATCCAGGGTCCAAATACCGCTGGAGCCAATCCCATGGTAGCCAGTTTTCCTAATTCGACCGCTATCCCTGAGGCCAAACCGGCATTTTGCATCCCAACCTCAAATGCTACTGCCCTAGCATCTTGCTGCTTGAGTCCGATCAGGCGACTGCCATAATAACCAAACAGATAGCCCATCAAATTATGGATGATAACAACAGCGATCAAAGTCAGTCCCAGGGTGAGGAGATCGTCTCTACCGGCCGCCGTAATTATAGTAATAATAATGGCTATTCCTGCCATGGATACAATTGGCATGGCTTTATCAAGCCAGGGGAACCGGCCGTGTGCAAAGTGATTAAATAGGAGACCGGCTATAATGGGAAGTATGACTATTTTGGTAATACTCCAGAGCATAGCAAAGAAATCGATCGGTACTAATTGATCGGCAAGCAATTTCATCCACAACGGCGTTAAGAGAGGTGATAATAGCGTAGCAACAGCGGTCAACGATACAGAGAGCGCGAGGTTCGAACCTGAAATATACGCCATGACATTAGAGGCAAGTCCACTCGGAGAACATCCGACTAAAATGACACCTGCGGCAATTTCTGGCGGCAAGTTGGCAAGGTAAGCAAGGCCAAAACCAAGAAGTGGCATCACACTGAACTGCACCATCAAACCCACAAGAACTCCTTTAGGCATTCGAGCTACGCCCTTAAAATCTGCAAGACTCATTGCAGTACCCATCCCGAACATTATGATCATTAAAAGAGGAACAATCAAACCTTTTAGTTCAAAAGTCCCGACTTGGGTAAAAAAAACTGGATAGTACATCGAGGCTGTAACGGCAGCAAAGATGAGGACTGTAAAGGAGAACCCTTTGAACTTTGGATACAGGCGCAAAGTGAGCGCAAGGAATAGAAAGAATGCAATGAGTGGTGGACCCACATCGGCAAATGTTTTTATGAGTCCATAGACACAAGTTCCAAAGCCAATTAGAAGGGTAAGATAGAGAAATAAATTGGGGGATAATCTCATGAATAATGTGCGATCTCTTGGTTCTACATTACTGCTATTTCAGTTCCAAAACCTTTGGCATTAAATATATGACAATACGAATTATATAATTCATGTATAATTTTCATGGTTGATTATTAGAAATCTTCGCATTTAATTATTAATATTATCTCTTAATTAAATTTTAGATAAGGATTTGGGAATTAAAGAAGTAGGTAATAAAATTTCTAACCTCCTTAAAATCAGAAAACTATATAATTAACAACTAAACATTATGAAAATGAAAAGTAACTTATTTGCACTAGACCTAAGGTACAGTGCAATTCGTACAATTCTGGTTTTTTCCTTTTTATGCTGTTTTGTTGGATCAAATGTCTTTGCCTCCGGAAGCGATCTTCCTGTGTCTGTGACTGATGAAATGATTCAACAGACCATCACAGGAACAGTTACAGATGACACGGGTTCACCTCTGCCCGGAGCTAACGTACTCGTAAGAGGAACAACAACAGGAACACAAACTGATTTTGATGGTAATTATTCAATTACTGCCAACGAGGGTGATGTGCTTCTATTTAGTTACATTGGCTTTGCCGCTCAGTCAGTCACTGTAGGCTCCTCGACAACGATCAATGTATCCATGCAGGAAGACGCAAGTCAACTAGCCGAAGTGGTGGTTACTGGTTATACGTCACAGACAAGGGGAGACATTACGGGCTCTGTTGCTTCCGTTGATATTTCGGAAGCAGTTAAAGTGCCTTTGGTGAATGCTTCTGAAGCGCTGGAAGGGCGTGTTAGTGGGGTTACGGTGACAAACGCAGGTACGCCTGGTGGTTCACCAAAAATTGTAATCCGTGGATTTGGAACAAGTAACAATACCAATCCTCTATACATTATAGATGGTGTTCAGACGGATAATCCGTCCATTTTGAACAGTATTAATCCCGGAGATATCGAGCAGATGAACGTCCTTAAAGATGGGGCAGCTGCGATCTATGGGGCCAGGGCTTCTAACGGGGTGGTAAT
>JABDPQ010000678.1 GCA_013042695.1 Desulfobacterales bacterium
TCTTTAACAGCCATCTTACACTCCCCTCCCCTGGATAACCCGCAGAATTCTTTTAATGTCATCAGGCGTAATCAGCTCACCGTCAAAGCGATTGGCCAAGAACACCAGCTCGGGTGTCTCGACCGCCGCTTTTACCTGAGTCATTATCTGGCCCATATTCATCTCAACCACTAGGATGGCCTTGGCCCAGGTGCATTTCTCCCGAACCAGCGCTGCCGGAAAAGGCCAGATGGTCTGCAGTTCCAAGACACCAATCTTCTCGCCTCGTGCCCGTCTTCTGGCCGCCAGATGGATAGCTGACCTGGCTGAAGAGCCGTAGGAGATCAGGATGTATTCGGCATCTTCGAGATAATGCTCTTTATAGCGGGTCAGGGCCTGAACATTATTGTCAATCTTATCAACCAGATGCCTCAGCAACTGTTTTACCGTCTTCGGGTTATTGGACGGAAAACCCCACATATCATGAAACAGGCCGGTGACGTTATAACGGTGATGGGCACCGAAATCAGACATCGGCAGCCGGCCGTCTTCTCGCGGTAGATAAGGATGATAGTCGACGTCTTTGCCCAGTGAGGTTCTCAGACGATCGACGATAGGCAACTCACCATATTCAGGAATCTCTAGTTTTTCCCGCATATGACCAATCGCCTCATCAAAGAGCAGGATTACCGGGCTCCGGTAAGTTTCGGCAAAATTGAAGGCATCCACCGTAATCGAGAAGACATCTTGATGATTCGATGCCGTCAGGGCGATGATGGCGTGATCACCATGGGTGCCCCATCTGGCCTGGTTGATATCCCCCTGGCTGACGTGAGTCGGGTTGCCTGTTGATGGTCCGCCGCGCTGGACATCGACGATGACACAGGGAATCTCTGTCATACAGGCATAGCCGATGGCTTCCTGCTTCAGCGAGAAGCCCGGTCCGCTGGTGGCGGTCATCACCTTATGGCCGGTGAGTGAGGCGCCGATAATGGCGCACATGGAGGCGATCTCATCCTCCATCTGGATATATTTGCCACCGCTTTCCGGCAATCTTCGGGAGAGTTGCTCCGCTATTTCTGTCGACGGGGTAATCGGGTAGCCGGCAAAGAAGTTCAGCCCGGCATAGAGCGCCCCTTCGACACAGGCTTCGTTACCCTGGACAAACTTTATGTTTTCACTCATTGCCTTCTTCCTTCTCTACAATGATTTCAATGGCCAGATCGGGACAGCGGTATTCACACAGCTTACAGCAAATACACTGCTCTGGTCTTGCCGCCACGACTTTATCCTGATCATCAAGTTCCAGAACCTGCTTCGGGCAGAGCTTCACACAGATGCCGCAGCCTTTGCACCATTCACGGTTGATCAGGTGTTCTTTGAGTTTTTTCTTCGCCATTTCTTCCTCTTAATACAGGAACGAGTTGCCTTACTGCTTTTAGTATGCCACAAGATGTCCCTGGATTAAACATATTCATTCCTCTCAAAATAATAGAGCCACCAGATCATAAAGCGATGCTCATTAATTGCAAAGGAAAATTAACTGAGCAAGTCATTAAATATTTACCAGTGGAAAGCAATTATAGAAGACGTAATAGGGGACGTACCACGTTTAACGCACGTTAAACGTGGTACGTCCCCTATTATTGCTCTTTTCCTCCCTTTACCTTACCGTGATAATGATCATTTTATAGGTTTATAAAACACCCCACCAATGATTGATCACAGAAGAGAGCGGATGTTATGACGGAAAAAACGACGCATACTAAAAAGAAATTCAGCATCTGGACAGCACTGGTAGGCTTGTTGCTTGCTGCACTCGTTGTTCTGTTTCTTCTTCCCAGCCTGGTCTCGACAGACTGGGCCGGAAATAAAATTAAACAGGTGATCAACGATCGACTGCCTGGAGCGATTGATTTTGAGACATTATCAGTGAGCTGGTTCAGCGGTATCAAAAGCAGCGCCATTTCCTACGATAATCGTCAGCACGGTATCGTCATCAAGGTGGCTGAGCTGAGCACTGTAAAGGGCCTTCTCGCTCTTGCCGTCAACCACAAAGAGCTGGGCAGCATCGATGTTAAAGAACCGGTGGCTTATGTGTTTCTAACCGGAAAATTGGCCATTGCCGGATCCAAGACCGAAGGTTCTCCTGCTCAGGAGTCTAAAATTCCAGAGAAGACAGGACAGGACGCTGCCATTACTCCGCAAGACGAAACCGCAAAGAACGGCGGGCGAGTCATGCTTCCGCCATTAACCGGAGATATCGTTGTCAGCGATGGCGCGCTACACATTGTTTATCCGGATAGCAAGGAGACTTCGCTGCTCAAAGATCTCACACTCCAGACA
>JABDPQ010000709.1 GCA_013042695.1 Desulfobacterales bacterium
CAGCAACTATGGAGGCCATGAGCAGTGCAGAAGCCCGTGCTCCTCGCGTGGAAGCAGGCGACTCCAAGGTAAGCGTCACGGTTGAAGGCACGGTTCAATTGGTATTTTAGGTCACCCGCGTAATTCATTTCATTTCAAAGGCTCATGTGAAGGACCACAATCACCGAGAGGCTTCTGTTTCTATCCCTTCTTCCGCTTTTCCGCCATTGCGAACGAATCTTGTTCTCTTTGGCGGAATTATAGCGAGTACCACGCTGGACGACCCAATAAGTCCCCAGAATAAAACAATTTGTTTTTACAGTAATTACAGTATTTTAGCATGCTTCTTGCATGTATTTTTTTAAATGTAGCATTGACTCTGCAGTACAGATTCCCTGCAAAGCTTCTTCCAAGAGGAGGTAATGCCATGATCGGAAAAGAAGAGTTATTGAATTTCAAAGACATGTGGACGTGGCTCAGTGGCTACCCTGCCCATGATCGGGAATACTACATGAAACATGTAGCCAAACGTGAAGAAATGTGGGTCAACAGCTGTTCACTTGCCAACGGCACTGAAGATGCTTGCGATGGCTGCCGCCCGCTCTGGAACTTCGACAAGGGCAGTTTATGCACTGATCCTAACTCACCGCTTTATAAGTGGAGAAATACAGATCGACAAGATCCAGACAATCGCACTTTCTTCGCCAGCAAAGTAGCAGTACTTGCAATGAATGTTATTGCTGATCTGGGGGATGATTCATCACCGGGGCATAAAAGAGATCCTGATTTTATTCATAGCCAATTGCATGGTTAATCTGTTCGCTAGGTTTTTTGAAAAAGGAACATAACCTGTGTGAATTGATTCCTAAATGGCTGATGCAGCGGTGTGTCCAGAAAACTAACTACTCTTAGTGCAGGCGCGCTCCCAATATTCTACTGAGCATAATCAACAAGCCGCATCTATATCCTTTCATACTTATTTCCATTGCATATCTGGCCGCTTCGTCTGCTGATAATAGTTGTAAACATCTATTCGTTTCATCCATTCAAATCCTGATACTCCCTTGAGAAAGAATAACCGTAATAATTGCAACCACAGCGTGGTATGATTAATGTTAGGCCGTACTCCGTTAAAATTCAGACACGAGCCATGCTGCCTATGCCCACGACAACTATCCCTGAGACGCTTGATCATCTGAGATTTGATAATGCATTCACCAACACCTTGCCAGGTGACCCGATTAAGGATAACACCAGGCGGCAGGTACAACAGGCCTGTTACTCATATGTTGAACCGGCTCCAGTTTCAAACCCAACCCTGGTAGCCTATTCACGGGAAGCTGCAGCCCTGCTTAATGTATCAAATGAAGACTGTACCAGCCCTGAATTCCTGGAGATCTTTGCTGGGAACCGGCTTCTACCGGATATGAAGCCCTACGCCATGTGCTATGGCGGACACCAGTTTGGCAACTGGGCCGGGCAGCTTGGAGATGGCCGGGCTATCAACCTTGGAGAGGTAATCAACAACTCAGCAAAACGATGGATACTGCAACTAAAAGGGGCGGGAGAGACACCCTACTCCCGTACCGCCGATGGTCTTGCCGTGCTGCGCTCCTCGCTGCGGGAGTTTATCTGCAGTGAGGCCATGTATCATCTTGGCATTCCTACAACCCGGGCCCTCAGCCTTGTCTTGACTGGAGAACAGGTACTCCGGGACATGTTCTATGACGGCAACCCGAAATTAGAACCAGGTGCTGTCGTCTGCCGCATGTCACCATCTTTCATTCGCTTCGGAAATTTCGAAATTTTTACGGCACGGAATGAGACAGAAGTATTGAAAGAGTTGGTCCGCTATACGATTCAAACTGATTTTCCGCATCTAAAGCATGACCCAAATCCGACCAACACCCTTACCTGGTTTGCTGAAGTTTGCGAAAAGACGGCTCTGCTCATCAGTCACTGGATGAGGGTTGGTTTTGTCCATGGTGTCATGAACACTGACAATATGTCAATTCTGGGGTTAACCATTGACTATGGGCCTTATGGGTGGCTTGAAAGCTACGACCCGGGCTGGACTCCGAATACCAC
>JABDPQ010000716.1 GCA_013042695.1 Desulfobacterales bacterium
GAGCAACAATATGAAAATTTCAGTAGACAGGAATGTTCTTGAGGTAACGCCGGAGAGTGAACAGGAAACAGCTTCTCTAGATCTATTGTGGAAGGTCGTCATAGATTGTCACGGCAATAACAAGAAAATCGTTCCGATGGGCCAATTTGTTCCAGGACATGACACACTTGCCCGGTTTCATATCGAGGGCGTGCAGGGGGGAGTGACCACTTTTTCCCCGGAAAATAAAGCTCTCTCAGATGAAACGTACTATTGTCACATCTGCAATAAGTATATGAATGTCAAGGCTGGTGATCCGGTGCCCCTGTGCTGCGGTCGAGATATGGAAACAATAGATTAAAGATGAAGCGTGAACGAGGGGAAACATCCCCTCGTTCAGGTGATTGTCTTCAAAGGTCCTTTACTTTTTAATTCACCTTACAGGCGGCAGGATCAAGCATGGTACTGCAGCCGCTGCATTTGACTTTTTTATCCAATTCGTCGGAAAATATCTCCATTTCTTTCCCGCAGTCAGGACATTTTACGGTAATTTCATTCAGTGTTTTGTTGCTCTCAAATCCAGGACAATGCTGATCAGTCATTGGGTTCCTCACTTGATAGGGTTTTGAGTGTGTACTACGTCCTTTCTATCTATGCTGTCTCCGCCTTTTTGGGCAATGAAATGAATAATGCATGAGGAGCGGAATTTACAATATATTTCCGGGTCATGACATTGAAGACATGAGTCACAGAGATAATAATGATGTTTGAGACATATATAGCCTGTTTCCCTATCGGGATGGTTTCGACATTTTCCCATGTTGGTTATTTTTTGATTATTGCATGTCGTGCATTGTACTATTTTTGTAAATATGTAAATTACAATAGACATTATTTCTTAGAATAACAGTAAAAAGTAGCACATGCATCTTTGCTGTGTAAGAGTGAGAATACTCAGTAACGGCTTGTCGTACCGGTTGCACGGAATGATTATATATGCTCGTCGAAACATCAGCCAATGGCAGAGTTCGACCTGTATTGATGGGCAGTTATCAAATATTCTTTTGTTTTTTGGGCACAATTAACAATGAGAGGTTGATCATGTCGATTATCTGTATTTCTCGAGGAAGTTACTATAGAGGACGGGATGTCGCTCACAAGGTCGCAGAAAAACTCGGATACGGCTGCGTATCTCGCGATTCACTGCTCGACTCCAGCGGCGAATTTGCTATTCCAGAGATCAAGCTCATGCGCAACATTCAGCATGCCACTCAAATCCTTGAGCGCTATTCTTTTGGTCGTGAGCGCTATATCAATTTCATATCATCTGCCATTCTGCGTCATCTGAAGAACGATAATGCGGTTTATCACGGTATAGCAGGGCAGTTCTTCTTATATGATATCAAGCATTTGCTTAAAGTGAGGATCATTGCAGATCTCGAGGAGCGGGTGGAGGCTGAAGCCAGGCGGGCGAATATCTCTCGCGACCATGCCAGGATGCAGCTCAAACACGACGATGAAGAACGTCAGAAGTGGGTATTGCTGCTTTATGGGATCGATATTTTCGATCCCGATCATTATGACATGGTACTCAATGTCAGTGGCATGGATGTGGAGGACGCGGTTCATCTCATTGTTGAGGCATCACAATTGCCATGTTTTCAGCCAAGTGAGGAGTCAATGAAAAAGATGAGAAATCTCGCTTTAGCTGCGGAAATTCGAGCCACACTATTCGATTATCCAATGGCAGGAGTAACTACTGCCGACGGCAAGGCCTATATTAATGTCAAAGCCCCTGAAGCGCAGGCCGAGGCGATAAAGCTTCGAATCGAAGAGTCGGTGAGCACTATTGAGGATCTCCATGACCTGGAAGTCCGGGTTGATCCGTATTATTGAGAGGTTTCACTGGTAATTTGCTGAGGCGCAAAAGTTGACGCGTTTTAAAATGGCGGAAATCTGACTACCAGGTTTCCGCCATTTTTGATTTTGAGCTTGGTAAATCTCTGTTGCCAGTTAGATGCTTTTCTGGGCTGATCTCAGGGTGTTTCTCATCAGCATACAAATGGTCATCGGGCCAACACCGCCGGGGACCGGCGTAATTTTTCCTGCTATTTCCTTGGCCTTGTCGAAGTCAACATCGCCTCGCAGAATCGCCTTTCCAGTTTTTTCATTTTTACCAATACGATTGACACCGACATCAATCACCGTTGAGCCAGGTTTAATCCATTCCGGTTTAACGAGATTTGGAACGCCCGCTGCTACGACCAGGATGTCTGCTCTTTTACAGTGCGCCGCAAGATCACTGGTGCCGGTATGAACGATGGTTACCGTGCTGTTTGCCCCAACTCCTTTCTGGGCCATCATCATGGCGATCGGTTTGCCAACGATATTGGATCTGCCGACGACGACGACTTCTGCTCCTTTGGTCTCCGTTCCGGAGCGCACAATCAATTCCTGGATGCCGGCAGGTGTGCACGGCAGAAAGCGAACTTCGTCTCCTCCGATCATCAAGCGTCCGACATTGACGGGATGGAAGGCATCAACATCTTTATCAGGGTCGATGGCGTTTAAGACCTTCTTGTCATCAATGTGCTTGGGAAGCGGGAGCTGGACAAGGATGCCATTGATCTCCGGATCATTGTTATATTTATCGATGAGCGCCAGGAGGCCTTCTTCTGAAAGATCTTCTGGCTGGTTGTCTTGAATTTCTTTGAAACCGAGATTCAGAGCTGTCCTTACCTTGAGCGTTACATAACTCACCGAGGCAGGGTTCTCGCCAACAAGAATAGTTACGAGACCAGGTACTTTGCCGGTCTTTTCCTTCATTTCATCTACTTCCTGCTTGATTTCTTCGAGGATAGTCTTGCTGATCTGGGTTCCGCTGATAAGTTCTGCAGTCATTATACCGTTCCCTCCTAGTTAAATGGTTCTTTTAGCACCCGGTAAAACTCACGGGTAATTCATTGCCGATTACAACGTATAAATCACTGTAGAGAAAGTGGCAGGGTGGAAAAAAGGCACAGCTCTAACGGTCAGCCAGTTGGGCAAAACTGTTTGGTGTTATGCCGATCTTCTTTACCTTTCCAGCAGTCCTCCATTATGAATATTGGGATGACCTTGTGGCCAAGGGCTCATCAGGCCTGGCAGTATAACACTCTGTATATCTCACTTCCCGGTACAGGAATCGAAGCGACAGCAATGCGCTTCCATGTTATTCCCACACCATCGGTGATATGTCAACTATATAGTAAGAATCACTCTGATAAGCAAAAGCTATCTGGCTAAGTTTTGGTTGCTTGGCCGCAGATAATCGTACAACAATCGCTGGATAATTTTATCACTTCAATCTAACCCTCTATAAACCGCATAATGAGTAGTGGGAGGAAAAAAATTTTGGCGCATTGCACGGTTAATGTAGAATTTACTCAGATGAACATAGTATAACGCTGCTTGACTTCGCTTTTTTAATGGGTCTGTATCCAAGCCCAAACGGCAGGCAGCACTATCCTCGTCATCCCTGGTAATTCTGTAAAATGAAGATAAACAGGCCCCTTCTCACAATTGCCTCGTTTATGGCCCTTGGGTTTAATGGGTTGGCATTTAGTTTTATGGGCGTCAGTCTGCCATCAATACAAACATACCTTGAAATTACCATTGGACAGGCTGGAACCTTGATGGCTTCACTCCAAGCTGGTTTCACTATTTTCACCTTGCTGGGGGGGATCTTTTCCGACTACTTTGAGCGGGAATGGATTCTCATGGCTGGCTGCTTTCTGCTCTGTATTGGCTCGCTGTTTTTATGTATCGTGCCTTCATTTGTACTCGGTATTCTTGCTGTATGGGCCATAGGTGCAGGTATCGGTTTTATACTCAGTGGCTCGAATACTCTGCTTGTCGGCTTGTATCCAACCCGCAAGGGGACTATCCTCAATATCCACCATGTTTTTTTCAGTGTTGGTGCCATTATCGGACCAGCGTTGATGGGTTTTTTGATTATAAGAGGAGACCACTGGCGGGCGGGCTATATCGGTGCAAGCATCGTTTTGCTGACGCTGTGTTTGTTCTTTGCTCTCTCAAAGAACAAAATGACGGTAAGCGGAGGCGATGGCTATAAGAATAACAATGGCATAAACAATCTGCTCAACGATGGAAAATTTTTGATTATTCTTGTCGTGAATTTTCTGACGATGGGCAGCCAGGTTGTCATCATGTTGTTTGGTGCCATCTTCCTTATCCAGGCAAAGCAATGTTCATTGGGCGAAGCCGGCGCTGCTCTATCTGTTTTCTCCATTTTTATGGTAATCGGAAGGGTGGTTTGCAGCAGGCTGTCTATGCGGATGAAACATGCAAGCATTGTTCTCGTTCTGCTCTGGTTTCAGGCTGTAATACTGCTGCTGATATGGCAGGGCAGTGGCTGGTTCGCTCTTGTAGTCCTGGCGACCAGCGGGTTTACTTTTTCCGGCACCTATCCTACGCTGCTTGCCCTGACCAGCATGCTCTTTCCAACTCGAGAGGGGACTGCCCTGGGGCTGCTTTCGACCATGGGCGGCCTCGGCTCGATAGTGCTGTGCTGGCTGACTGGTTATGTTGCCGGATTGACCAATATTGGTATTGGATTTATAGTTACTATTCTTGCGTGTTCGAGTGCGCTGATCCTGTTTCAGTTCAAGTACAGCGCCTTATGTCGAAGGGAGACTCGCGAGGATTAAACCAAAGAACGATACCTCTGGTATCAGTCAATTGAAAAGGCATTGATACCAGATCAGACAAGGAGAATAAGATGGCTGGCTTACTCAAGGAAATAGATGAAAGACGGGCAAAGCGCGCCCTGAGCGAGGATAAAATCCCAGACGAAGTTGTTGCTCGGTTAATGAAGGCGGCAACCTATGCGCCGAGCTGCTTCAACAGTCAGCCGTGGCGATTTATGGTCGTTACTGAAGGGGACAGCCTGGGAAAATTGCATGATGCACTTTCCGGAGGCAATTATTGGGCAAAAAAAGCCCCAATGCTTGTTGTTGTAGCCACCAAGCTCACCCTTGATGCCCGATTGAGCGATAGCAGGGATTACGCGCCATTTGGCTGTGGACTGGCCACTGAAAATCTTCTGCTGCAGGCTTTTGCCGATGGCCTCTATGCACACCCGATGGCAGGTTTCGACCCACTTATTGTCAAAGAAGCGTTTGACATCCCTGAAGATTATATCGTCATTACGCTCATTGCAATCGGTTATCCGGGTTCGTTGGGTGGCCTTAGTGAAAAGCATGTGGCAGCTGAGGGCAGTGCTAGAAACCGTAAAGCTGAAACAGAGGTTATCTCTTATAACAGCTGGTCCTTCGAATAATATGCAGGTGGCTGCTTGCAGGTGACCAGGCCAATTGATATTTTAGACATTTATAGTAATATCAATAAATTGTAGATGTTTGGAAATGTGCCGACAAGTTTTTTTGCCTAGCAACTAATTAACGCTTGCTTCTCTATTTAAAACGGTATATGTTATCACATATAACTTTTCTGCATGACTGGCAAAGCCTAACTGTTTGGTGATGTTAATGCACGCATCTCGTAGTCAATTTTTTTCTCACTTTATGCCGTATATGATTAAACTGCTCAACTAGTGTGTCGTTGGGCAGAACTTCAAGAGGAGCGGGATTTTGTCTGAAATAGTCTTAGAAAATCTGGTCAAGAGATATGGACAGGTAACCGTTATTGAGGAATTAAGCCTGACGATGGAAGACAATGAGTTTACTGTCCTGGTTGGTCCTTCGGGATGTGGAAAGTCAACCACATTGCGAATGATTGCCGGTCTTGAGACGGTTACCTCTGGAGAAATCTATATCGGTGGCAAACCGGTTTCTCACCTTGAGCCCAAGGATAGGGATATCGCCATGGTCTTCCAGGATTATGCCTTGTATCCCCATATGAACGTGGCGAAAAATATGTCATTTGCGCTGCGCCTGGCTCGACAATCAAAGGCAGAAATCGAAAAACGGGTTAAAAAAGTGGCTGAAATGCTTGGTATTGAGCCGCTTCTGTCCAGAAAACCGGCGCAGCTCTCAGGCGGTCAGCGGCAGCGTGTTGCTATGGGACGCGCTTTGGTGCGTGATGCAAGTACGTTTCTGTTTGATGAACCTCTTTCAAACCTGGATGCGAAACTTCGCACCCAGATGCGGGCAGAGCTGGCTTTGATGAGACAGCGACTTGAAAAGAATATGATCTATGTCACCCATGACCAGGTAGAAGCCATGACCCTGGGAGACCGAATTGTTGTGATGCATCGCGGCATCATTCAGCAGCAGGGCTCGGCAGAGGAATTGTATAAAAAGCCGGTCAATAAGTTTGTTGCCGGCTTTCTCGGGTCTCCACCAATGAACTTCTTTAACGGGATCATTGAGGAGAAGGGAGGCCGTATGAATGCAACTGGCGATGGCTACTCCCTGCCACTCTCTGAAGCTATGCAAAACCGTCTACAGGATCGACAGACAAAAGAAGTGATAGTCGGCCTCAGACCGTCAGCTTTTCATCATATCGACGTGAGCGGTGAGGGCGTGCAACTCGATTTGCCGGTAATTTTGTCTGAATATATCGGTAGCCAGTCTGTGATTGTCTCTCGCATCGGTGGAGAGCAGGTTCTCGTCGAGGTGGATTCGGACACCCCCTTCAGCATGAATGAAATTTTACAATTTGAGCTTGATCCGGAGAGTATTTATTTGTTTGATCCTGAAACAGAGGATGCTTTGTAGTAAGGAAGCCTAACAACTCGAACCATTACAATTGGGAGGACGTTATGTTTGATCATCTGAAAAAAACGCTGATAACTGCTGCGGTCGCAGGAGTGAGTGCTGGATTGCTGACAACAACAGCAATTGCCGCAGATCCTTATGCACCCTATAAAGGGACGACTCTTGTGGTAAATTTTCCGGCACACCCGCATTATGATGCGGTGATGAAAGTAATTCCTAAGTTTACGGAAGAAACCGGTATCAAGGTAGAAGTTGACCAACTGCAGTATCTGGCCATGCGTCAGAAGCAATCCCTGGAGTTGACCAAGCCAAAAGGTGACTATGACCTGTTGGCCTATGTGGTTTTCTCTAAAGCAGATTATGTCCCTGCAGGTCAGGTTGAGCCGCTTGGTCCATTCTTTATGAATCCAAAACTTGCAGACCCCAGCTACGACCCTGAGGATCTGGTTACCGGTTATGTACAGAACATTGGAGTAGCAGGCGGCAAAAAAGGTTATCTGCCGGGACCAACCGGAGCGCTTTACGGCATTCCCTTTGGCTCTGAAACCTCGGTACTCGGATACCGTAAGGACATCTTCGAGAAGCATAATCTGAAAGTTCCTGAAACTTATGATGAGATGCTCGATCTGGCCTGTAAGATACCAGAGCTTGAGCCTGGCATGGGCGGACTTACTTCCCGAGGAGCCTCCGGTCATCAAACATCACATGCCTACCTGCTGCATCTTGCCCCGCTGGGCGGTCGCTTCTATGATGACCAGTGGAACCCGAC
>JABDPQ010000719.1 GCA_013042695.1 Desulfobacterales bacterium
CTTAACTTTATCAGGTGTCATATTCCATACGGTATCTAATACCAAAGAACTGTCTCCTTCTTTGAATGCTCAAATTAAAAACAAATGGAGAGGTAAGAAACTAATTCTGCGTCTTCTTGGGTCCGGGTTTCTGCCTCCTAAGAGTTCTCCCTATACGTTCTTCCAACATGGTGATGAATGTGTCTCCACCAAGAGGTCTGCCTGTACGTTCATGCGAACGTATAATTTCATGATCAACATTTTCAGGTCGTGAAAGCATACTTTCCCAATCACGAGTAATATCCAATAGAGAGGTTACATTTGCAAGCGGATCATCTTTACCACCCAGTAGAGCAGCTCCACTGCTCCATCGATAATCCTCAACTCGTTTAACGATATTTGCTCTTACTGGATTGAGCAAAATATATCGGACAGTGGCCATCAAGTATAGCTCGTCCATAGGAAAAGAGGCAAAACGGCCTTGCCAAAGATGGCCTTTCCAGCCTTCTCTGAAATTCACATACCGGGTATATCGACGGTGGGCTTCACCTATCGCCTTGCGTAGACCATCTTCAGACTCTGGGACCGCTACCAAATGTACATGGTTCGGCATGAGACAATACGCCCAGACTTCAACTCCGCACTTGCTGCACCAACTTGACATAAGCCTGAGGTATTCGAGATAATCATCATCAGAGAAGAACGTTTCCTGCCTGCGATTTCCGCGCTGAATTATGTGATGAGGGATTCCTGGTGCCACTACTCTAGCTATTCTTGCCATATCCAATAAATATTATAATTCTAAAAGTATGTCAATAATTATGTATGGTGTCCCTGTAATGGTATGTTTGAATAGCGAAAGATGGGCTAGAACCGAGATCTAATAAAAGAATTTAGAGAACGGAGCTGAAAACGAGAACTTTTGAAAAATACACATATAGTTTAGTAAAACTAATACAACTATATAGAATAATGAGTACAAGTCCTAATCGACTATATGATGCTATTAAGCAATGCAGAAACATCAAAATAAACAATGTCGCATATTGTGATACGAAGGAGGATGAAATAGTCTCTGACTTTGTATACATTACTAACAACCCCCATACGACACAACAAATACTTAATCCCAATAAACTGTTAAGTCGTGGAAGTTCGGCATTGAATTCTCGTCTTTTAGTCCAAGCGTTATCAAAAAATTTTCTAACATAGACTGTTACCAATAACATAATCAACAATGGGTAAACCATTATTGTTATATACCTAAATTGTAGTTTATTCCAACTAAGCATGTAATTTTTAAAATTCCAAACGCCAATATTCGAATACCATGTTTGGATATCATTAAAACGCAAAGCTTTTACTAATTGTTCTGTACGATGGGAGAGTTGCTGGGAAAAAGTATATCTATCTGAAAAAAAATTTATTGCCGTTTGAAAAATAGAATCAGAATAACTTTGACCATGTAGAAAGTGTAACCGAAATAGATCGCTTTTATTTGGGAAGTAGTAATGCTTAATAATTTCCCAAGGTAACATTGCGGTCACTACAACAAATGTGAGAGTAAAGGTAAATGTAATAGCTTTTATAAATGATGCAGTGGAATAATTACTCAAATACTGATAAAAAAAATAAATGGCAATAATAGGATAAACAATCGCTTGACCTGTATGCATATTTACAGCTAATCCTAGAAAAATTCCCGCAATTACCCAAGATTTTAGATATTCACTATGGAAATGAAGAAAATATATCCCAGCTATTACACAGCCACCTCCAAGTATTTTAAACCAAGTGTAATAGATATTACCTAAAACAAAGGTTCCCATTAGAAGTAGAGTGATTGCTAGCACAACAATATATCTCTGATAATAAATACGAAAAAAACCATAAAGAGGGAATATTATTAACAAAGAAAAACAGCTGCCAATAATAATAAAGAAACCATAGCCCTTTACTAGATAAATGGAGATATGTGCCCACAATACGCGATAAGCCCCTAGTATAGCACCCATCATGACTTGCCTGTCTTCAACTCCGAACATCAGATGACGGATAAGTTGGGGTGCTTGATAAAAATAGTTAAATGGTTTGTTTTCAGCGATTGCCAATGCGTTAAGATATTGAAATGCGTTGTCATGTGCTCTATGGCCGTCGAACATTCTGTACTTTCCAATCAAAGTCCAATAGTATTCTTGCAAGGCAATACCGTCTATACAACATACAATGAAAGCTACTATGGTTGTGAAAAATAAATAAATGAGAACAGGGGTTTTTATTGAAGCAATAAAACCGTTATTATTTGTCGAGATGAGATTAAATTTATATGCATAGTAGATCAGTAAAATTGTAAATATAATAACAATAAAAAGAAAGTATTGGCTGTAATTTATTGGAGAAATCCATTGAAAAAACAAAAGTGCAAATAGCAATATGAGTGAGTAACTAAAAATTCCAAACAGTATAAATAATGAGCTACTATTATAGTTATAATGACAATATCTTTGTATAAGTGAACCGCATAATATTCCTATAAAAACCAGTGACGAAGATACACATAGCATTAAAAGTATGTAATAAATATTACTATCTATAAATCTCCTCTCAGATATAGATAAAGAAGAAATAATTATATCGATAGTTGGCCTTTTTTTTCCTGAGTCACCATACAAAGCAAGAGTGACATAGGGTGCATTGGTATCGTTTAATCCAAATGTGAGACTGCCTGAGTGTCTATCAATAATTCTAACTAAATGCCGATATCTATATGATCTTTCTGAAACGCCCGGTATCACCACTTTTATGGCTTTTAGGTTCTTACTTCCAATATAATTTATTCGGATTTTATGTGATTGAGAAACTTCAATAGGAAAATAAATAGGTACCTCTACTTTTTTAAGACTTCCTCCAAAACTTAAGTGGTACCCATCTTTGTCAGATTTTACAAACCCAATGCTTGTATTTAGCTGATCAAGTAATGATATCTCGTTTACATTTTGGAAATGAGAAAATCCAAGTAGTACTAAAGGTAGGAAAAACAACACCAATAACAGGCACAATAGCGAGTTATCATTCAACAAATTGCTTGAAGTTATTGATTTCATTTCATCTGCCAATAGACGATTCTATTTGGCCTGAAATGATGTTTTGACATCCTCTATCCATCGTTCCAATAGGGCCATTTCCTCGGGTGCAATGAGGTCCATATCAATTAACTGCTTGTAACAGGTAATTAGATTTTGCCCTGAGTATTCTTCACCCTTTTCCAAATTGAGATTTTGCAAGGCAGACATTATAACTTTGTTATGCACATATCCTGAGATTTCATCACTGAAATCTCTCATTAGATCGTGGCTGTTTCGCTCTTGCCAGACTGTACTAGGGTGAAACAATATGTTCCAGCCATTAGACCAGGCAATACGTTGTGCAATAAATGATCGCCAAATATCTGTCATTCTGAAACTACAGTAGGAAGGTAAATATAAAAGCATAAAGGCTTCTTTGAACCAAGTGGTATTTTGGCTGTTAAATGGACAAATACTATTGTTTCCAAGGGCAATGGGATCATTGTGCTCAAAGTCAATTGGCAGTGGCTGGGTAAGACGATAAAGAGCATCAACATCAGGATTTTGGGCGGCAAGACCCTGCTGAATCGGACAATTCGTGATTTCTTTAGCTTCTACTAAAGGGACTGAGTCCAAGATATGTTCGAGCGCAAAACCTCTTGGCCAAATATGCTTTTCTGTGAAATATTTATAAGCGTTAAGCCAGCCTGTTTCTGTGAAGCGATGAACGTTGAACGACCTGCTTCTTTCATTCCAGAATTCTGGAAACGGTAGGTTGTCATCATCCGTTTCTATGATAATTTCTGCGCCACCTGACATTGCTGCAAGGTAACCGATGTTTTTCCGTGCATAATGGTTAAAAGGCAACCGCTCAGTGACTGAAAAGGGTAAATTTACCTGCCTCTCGATGGAGTAATAGTCACAGTTGTCGATTGAAAATGAATCAGGACTTTTTTTATCACCAACAACAATAAACAAGACATTATGAGCTGCAGATTCTTTAGCGTACTGCTGCAATACAGGGTGATCTGGACCTGCTATGGAAGTAATAATGAGTGAAACTTTATTCATGAAATGCCTCCTAGTAAAAACAATGATGAAGGTTGTCTATCCAGTAAAATTTCTATGTATCGTTAATGTATGTTTGTTGAATAAATGAAATCTGCTTTAACTATGGAAGACTCACTGCCTTTCTTCGAAGTCTCAAAATAAAATATTTTAAAAGTACTGATAGTGAGTTGGTAATTGCATTTTGGGACACACTAGGTGAAGGCGCTCTATAATGAATCGGTACTTCTGCGTATCTTGTATTTCGTAATAGGTATCGTAATTCAGTTTGATAAAAATGAGCCTTCGATAATAAAGGATAATTAACAAAACTTTCAACTACTCCAGCGTGGAATCCTTGAAACCCTGAGGTCATATCATACATTTTTGTGCCCAATAAGGTATTAGCTAGTAATGTGCCAAATCTAGAAAGAAACGTTCTTTTCCACTGTGAGTCGTAAATGGACCCTCCATTGATGAATCTACTGCCAAAAGCGCATTCATTACCTTCATTTAGAACGCGTAAAAACATAGGTAAAGCTCGAGGATCATGTGACAACCCAGCATCCATTTCAATGATTACATCGTTGCCATCGGCTAAAGCTTCCCTGTATCCACGCAAATATGCATCAACAACATTTCTATTCTCAGGGGCCCAGATCGTAATAAACCTATCGTCCTGAGATGAAAGACCAGTGCAAAGCTCAAGAGTTTTATCTGTGGAAACTTTATCAACCACTAAATACACCCTGCCTGACTCATTTATGCGGTTTAAGACTTTCAGGAAGACATTGATAAAAGGTACAAAGTCATTTTCCTCATTAGCCAATGGAATGATTACAGCAAAAGTAAAATTCATGGTTCAAATCCACTGAGGTTTAATCTAGATGATATATTTAAAACCAGTATAGTTCTCATTTGTCATTGCTTCCTTATTTAACTGATTTGTCTATCAAAAGCTCTGTTTTGTTGTTATATCAAAATTGGTAATACTCCACTAACGATTGAGAATCAAATAGCAAGGACTTCGCATAGCTTTTTGATTATTAAACGACAGCGAAGCACCGCAGCATGCTCAACAACCTGGAAGCAATGAGAGGGCATAAAAACAAGCGCCTTTCCCTCTTCAAGAAAGAGAGCGAATCTTCTGGGGGATCAATGCTGGCCGCTGATAGGTCAGTGCTACAATTTATCTTGGGTTTACCCTAGGACATCATGCTACCAGCGATATGCGTTACTACAAGGCTCTCACAGTTAGCCAAGAATAGTGGTTTAGAGCAATTCTTGTCTTAGGTGTCAGGGAAATATACTTCAGGCCATATTGATAAATTTCAAAAAGATTGTTTCTTTGTTGTGCCATTACGCTTCTATGTTCAGCATAATGGTAAAAACGAAGCAGATACGCATGAGAACTGTATGAAGTTATGAGCACCCGATGACTGTTTCTTCGGTGATCATATCAACAACTGCTTTTAAACTGCCCGTTTCCTGATATTTTCGGATTTGACGATCAGCACTTGTCCCCTCTTTTAGAATGGTTCGGATATGTTGCAACTCATCTTTGGAGCCTAATTCGACCGCCACATCATCGACTAATTCAAATAACTCTTCAATCAAATCTCTAAGAGGAACTTCTTTCTCTTTGCCAAAATCGATCAAACAGCTGTCTACGCCATCTTTCATGGCACGCCATTTGTTTTCCGCGATTAAACCACGGCGATAAATGCGCCATGTCTGATTGCTCTTTCGCAGCAATATCAGTTTAGCGACCAGTGCCTGAA
>JABDPQ010000720.1 GCA_013042695.1 Desulfobacterales bacterium
CATGTTGCTCCTCTTGCGTTCAATCTATGAAATACCAAAATTTGGGTTCAGTACCCAGTTCCTCCTTCATCCTGAAAACCTTTTTATGCTTCAGGACATAGCGGATCTCGCTATTGGGGTCGAGCAGGTTGCCGAAAACCCGTGATCCAGTTGGGCAGGCCTCCACACATGCCGGAAGTTTACCTTTTCGTGTGCGCTGAATACAGAACGTGCATTTTTCCATTTTACCTCTAGGCCGTATTCTGTTGCCAAGATAGTGCTGCTTTATGGATATCTCGTCTCTGGGTATCTCTGCGTCTCCCCAGTTAAATCGACGTCCATAGTATGGACAGGCAGCCTGACAGTAACGGCAACCGATACACCAGTCATAATCGACGACGACGATACCGTCCGGTTCCTGCCAGGTCGCCTTTGTCGGACAGGCTTTGGTGCAGGGTGCATTTTCACAATGAAAACACTGAGTCCCCATGTAAAATTTATTTTCCACTGGAACTTCGTGATAGTACTGGCCGTCACCACTACTCGGATCGAGTTGCCCCGGTTCCATTTCAAAGATGCGGATATATTGGGTATTGGTCTTGCGATCAAGGTTATTCTCTTTGACACAAGCCGTCACACACTCCATGAATCCCTCACAGCGCGTGATATTAAAGGCATAGCCGTAAAGGACTTTTTCTATTGCCGCCTCAGTGCCGAGCTGGATATACATGTTGTCCTTAAGTTTTGCCAGCCGTTCAAGACGAGCAACGGTTTCATCTTTTTCTTTTTGGGTCATCAGCCTGTAGTTCTTCTTGAAAAACTCCTGCCAGCGTAGTTTCATCTGTTCGGATGAGGCAGCGTCTGCCGCTGGAATGCAGCCCGCAGCCAAGGTGGCGCTACCGGCAGCTGCGGCAAGGGATAGTCCTTTTAAAAAGGATCGCCTGCTGCTTGAATTTTCAAGGACATCCTTGAGAATGTGCCTGCCCTCACCATTATTTTTAGAACCCATAAGATGCCCCTGTCAGTTCAGCGGTACTGAATAGGTTGCCGGAAACCGTTTTTCAAATCGCGGAGAATGAGGATCGTGACAGCTTGCACAGTTAAAGACAACCCGATCACCGGCCCAATAGCTTACCCGTTTACCATGCGCTCCTCCAAGCCAGTCGCGTTTCTGCCGGAAATGACATTGTCCGCAGAGCTGATAACTGTGGTCAAAATCAATTTTCCTGCCTTTTTTGTCTTCAAGATAATCGCGATCCACCGGGTGATGACAATCTATGCAGCCAAGTTTGTTGCCGTCTTGTCCGTGATTAATCACTACATTTCCATGGGTCAGTTCCTGGCCGTTATTAACCAGCACTTTTTTGTCGGTATGACAGCTGCTGCATTTATAACGTTCAATCTCCTTTTTCCGCGCAAGTACACGGAAAGGGCCGCCCTGGTATTGTTCCTTTGCCAGTACTGTCTCCAGAATCACCGGCTGAACCTGTTTGACCGATCGATTGTTAAACGGTTCATCATTATCCTTTATTGCTTTTAGAAAAGGAGTATCACCTGCTACCGCAATTCCTGTACTCCCTAAAAACAGAGCCAGCACGAACACATTAAGCCGGCACAATGCCCAAATAAAGAAGGTGTTAGGTGTTTTCATATGAACCTGTCGGTAACACATTATAATTTTCTGTCGAACTCTTTAAACGGTTCAGATTGAACTGCCTCCACATGACACTGCCGACAGTTGCCCCGTGCAGAATGTTCCACCCGAATTTCAACAACTGCTCCCGGACCGGTATGGCAAGCAATACAATTTTCCCGTAATTGCAGATGATGCGGAATAGGTGGTGGCGAACTGCTTAAAAACGATCTCCCGAGCCGTGGAGGAGCGATCGATTGCCAATCTGTTTCAACAAAAAGCTTCTCGGTCTGCACTTGCGCGTGACATTGGTAGCAAAGCATGTTCTCCGGGTGAGGGGTAACAGGAATAAATTTACCAAACTCGTGAGAGTATCCTCCTTTGGCATGGCATGCCAGACAATCGGTTTCATTGCCGCTGAAAGTCAAATCGACTTCATGGGGAATACGTGGAGGCGAGCCAGAATATTGCCTGAGTGAGTAGAAGGTTGCCAGGTTGCGGTCACCTGAATCAGCTGCCATATATATCTCTGGCGTTGCCTCATAACTCCTAAACAGTTTCTGCCCCTGATGATCAAAATCCAAAGAATCTGCCGATTCTGAATAGGCAACAGAACAGGTAATCACTAAAATTCCCCAGAAACAGCAAACAGTACTGGTGATCTTTTTATTGAAATCTTTTTCTGAAAATTTCATTATACTTTCTCCAGCCTTACAGCACATTTCTTATAATCCGGCTGCTTGGAGATCGGGCAAAAGGCGTCCAGTGTCACTTCATTGATCAAGTAGCTCTCATCGAAGAACGGCACGAACACCATACCTCTGGCCGGAACGCCCCTGCCGTTAATCTGGGCGGGCATAACAATCTCTCCCCGACGTGAGATGATTTTCACTTTCTCCCCATTGACAACACCAAGTTCTGCGGCATCTTCCGGGTGCAACTCAACATATGATGACGGCACCGCGTTATGTAATACGGGTACTCGCCGCGTCATGGAACCAGTGTGCCAATGTTCGATAACCCGGCCGGTATTGAGCCAGAAATTATATTCGCTGTCCGGAGATTCTGCAGCCGGTTCATACGGACGCGCCCAGATCCAGGCACGATTGTCTTTCTTGCCATAAAAATCGAAAGCCTTGCCGTTGGTGCAAGCCGGGTCATATTTAGGATTGTAGCGCCAACGGGTCTCTTTACCGTTAACAAACGGCCACTGCACGCCCGAACGATCATTGAGAACTTTGTAAGTTGCCATTTCGTGCTTCGGGCCAGCATGAAACCTGCGATATTCCTCCCAGATTTTCTCAATATACTCATGCTCATTCCAGGGAAATTGTTGCTCAAAACCAAGCCTTCTGGCAACCTCAATAATCTGCCAGGTGTCAGACATGGCATCTCCAGGCGGATCGACTATCTGTCCAAAATGCTGGGTACGGCGCTCTGAGTTACCAAACATGCCCTCCTGCTCCACCCACATGGCAGACGGCAGGATCACATCGGCAACATCGGTAGTTGGTGTTGGGTAGACATCTGAGACGACCACAAATCGATCATCTTTCAAGGCACCATCTCTGTATCGTTTGAGATTCGGCATGGTGACCATCGGGTTGGTGACCTGAATCCACATGAACTTAATATCGCCCCGATCAAGAGCCCGAAACATCTCTACGGTATGATAAGATGGTTTCGGATCGATATTACTCACCGGTACATCCCATATCTCGGCTGCCATTTGGCGATGTTTTTCGTTCATCACCACTCCATGCGGCAGCTTGTGGGTCAATGTACCTACTTCTCGAACTGTGCCGCAGGCACTCGGCTGTCCAGTCAGAGAGAAAGGACTGTTTCCCGGGGTTGAAATTTTACCCGCCAGCAGATGAATGTTATAGACGAGGTTGTTAATCCAGGTTCCCCTGGTATGCTGATTCATCCCCATACACCAGAATGAAGTTACTTTAAGTGCTGGGTCCCCATACAACGACGCCAGGTATTTAATCTCCTGTGCGGTGACTCCGGAAATTTTTTCTACTTTCTCTGGGGTGTAATCTTCAAGGAACCGTTTAAAATCATCAAGACTGATGGTCTCTGCCTTGTCTGTAAAAGCAAAGTGATCTTCAGTACCGTAGCCGATATTTGTTTTCCCTTTATGAAACGAGACGTGTTCGTTAACAAAGTCCCAGTTAACCCAATCATTTTTAATGATTTCATGACAGATGGCATTGGCCACGGCAAGATCGGTCTGGGGTTTGAAGATGATTGTTTTATCGGCGGCCTGACTGGTCCTGGTCAGGCGGGTTGCAAAATCAATAATTTTAACATGACCACGCCGCTTGCGATTAGCCAGCATTCTGGAAAAGAGTACCGGGTGCATCTCCGCCATATTATTGCCCCAGGTAACAAAGACATTGGCATGATCAATGTCCTCATAGCACCCCATCGGCTCGTCAAGACCAAAGGAAGTCATAAATCCGGTGACCGCGCTCGCCATGCAAAGTCGGGCATTTGCCTCAACATTGTTGGTTCCAAGACATCCTTTAAACAATTTGGAAGCAACATAACCGTCAGGTATGGTCCATTGGCCGGACCCATACATGGCAACCGAATCCTTGCCATGCTTGTCCTTTGTTTCCTTGAGCTTCTGGGCTACCAGATCAAGTGCTTCCTCAATGGGAACATCTACCAATGTTCCGTTTTTTCGAACCTGTGCTTTTAAGAGGCGATCTTTTCCATACAGGGCCTGCACGGAATGATAGCCCTTCATACAGCAAAGTCCTTTATTAACGCTGCAGTTCGAATCACCCTTAACGGCGATGGCCCTGCCGTCTGCGACACCTATGAGTACCCCGCAGCCGGTTCCACAGAATCGACAGGGAGCCTTCTGCCACGAAACCAGCCCTGAATTGTTACTCACTTTCTGCCAGTCGCCAAAACTGATCCCTGGAAACAGTGATCCCGCTGTCGCAACTGCACTGCTTGCAGCTGCATATTTCATGAACCTTCGTCTGTTGATTTTCATGGTCACCTCGTTAATTCCCTTCTTTTTCATTGTCATCATAGCCAAAGGTGAGGCTCAGAGACTGCAGGGACTGCAAGCTCTTCAGGGTCTTCTGGAGCGCTTCTTCGGTTGTTTCGTCGGGCGTATCAGTAACCAGCACGACAACATCCAGATTATCGGCGGGTATTACTTCACAATGCGACAGAGCGGAAAGCTCGGTGCAAAGCGTTTCTTTCGCACCATTTTTGGGAATTGCTAAATAGCTGAAGATTGGCATACTCACTCCGTTTTACTGTTATGAAACGAGTACTGCGCTATGGCATTTCAGCCTCTATTCTAGTATGTGCAGAATAGAGATTCCTTGACTTAAGTCAAAGAGAAGCGAATCGTATTAACAAATATGAGAAATAAGCAAAAAAAGTGCCTGGCAGTGCCATGAGGGAAAGATAATATGCTCGATATCAAAAAAATAAACACTATTCACAGCAGCAGCGAGCATGATAAAAACGTTTATCAGACGGGTTCTCTACCCACTTCTTTCGTTATACAGTCTTCTATACGTGGCGTCATAAGTTCGAGGCGCTTGACGAGCCAAGGAACGAATGAGCAGGCCAGCGGAGCAGCCGGGGAGTGCTGTGAGCAGGTCACCGCGCGTGAGTGACGAAGCATGTCAAGATGATTCGGATTTATGCCGCTACGTTATAGTTATAGTAAGCAGTTATACACTTCGAGCTGAATTAGATGATCCTGACAATGTCAGGTATACAAATCCCACTCATCTTTTTAGTTAGAAGAAGGTAGACTCCAATGATCCATACCAATCATTTTTTTTCTTTATTACCACCAAGTCTCAGCTATCCCAAGAAATGAGGCGGAGAGTGATAATCAGGCCGAAGAGTAACAACTGTCAGCGCATTAGCCGCGGCACCGCTTCTTATGGGCTATGCAGCTGCCTGCTTTAGCATCACGAATATCGCTCTGGTGTTTGGCTATCGAGATAATCGTTCGTAAGCGTTTATTAACTTTTGGTGGCAGATCCTTCTTGGCGCATTTTTCAGCTTCCTCACATATAGCAGTGAAAGCTCCGGCAATCTTATTGGTTGCAAGCATGATAATATCTCCTTTCATCTTGGATTAATGGTAGCTTAGAATACAATCTCGTATTCAGCTCTCTAGATGAGTAAGACTTTTTGCAAAAATTGCAAAATACAAAAATGGTGATTGTAGAAGTGTTCAATGTATGCAAAAAAGAATTTATTTCAAAAATATCAAACGATAACAGGTATATATAGGTAAAAGATTAACAAACTTAGCTCACTCGATTGCGCAGACAGTGTTCAGCGGCTGGGGGGGTAAAATTGCTCACAGAAGCTTGTATTGTTTCTTCATCTCCTCGTAGACAAGCGTGGACACCTTTCTGATAACATTGCCGCGGGTAAGCATCCAACGCCCGTAATTTTTAGGACGGGAGGTCCGCTCGATTATTCCGACAAGGGCATAGGGGTAACGTCGCCCTTTCTTGTCGCGAGGCACCAGAATCCCCATATCACCGCATAGATAGGCTGTTGAGCCCGTTTTGTTGTAAACCAATGTTCCTTGAGGAATGGGCGTACCATTATAAAGACGATCTCGTCCGGGAAGCGACATTAATCTTCGAATCTCTTTTCCACGGGGCAGCTCGTTATTCCAGAGGGCCTGGAGAAACCTGATATAATCCGATGGCAACGCTCTATTTTTATATGTTTTCCCGCCTGCCGGGATATACTCAACAATCCTGGTATTTTTAAAGATATGGCCATAATGGGAACGCAGAATTTCTTCGCATCGACTCGGTCCCCCTGCAACTCGAATTACCCAGTTTGTCGCAGGATTGTTGCTTCTCTGGATCATTGCTTCCATCTTTCTGCGACTCTTCGGGCCATAGAGCAGCTTACCGCCCTTGACCTGATGAAAAAATGCCAGGGCAACAAAAGGTTTGATCATACTCGCAGCTTGAAAGAGTTGATCGGCATTGATATCCACAAGGCTTCTTCTTTTTGTCAGATCATACACTACCCAGCTGGTTGTTTCGTTACTTGATAATTTGCCTGAACGCCTCAGATCCTTGATCAGTGTTTCGATACTCTGCTCAACATGTGTTTCTCCGCTGGCATAGGTAACAGAAGTTTTTTCAGTTTTTTGAGGTGTTGGTTTTGCAATTGTTGGCCGCACAATTTTTGCTGCGGGGCCCGGCACCTTCTTGCTCGTTGCAGAAGTTTGAACCTCTTCTTTAATTTGGGCATTATTGAGATGACTGGATTCACCGAATATTACCGGATTATTGTTTTCAGGAGTGATGGAGGTGTAAATTTTTTTCCGTTTTAGAAGTTTGCGATGTTGTTTAGCAACCGAATACGTCGATACACGGTCACCACGTCGACGGTAAATAAGCGTATAATTTCGAGCATCTGTCTCTTCTATGAAAAGATTTTTTCCTACCTCAGCACCGAGATAATTATAAATGCGGCTATAGAGCTTTTTCAGGGCATCAAGATTTGGGCCCAGACCGTAACTGACATTGTAGAGTCGGTGATACCCTTTGTCCTCAAGTGCAAAACATTCCGACAGTCCTGCTTTTCGTAAGATCTCACCCTGCTTCACCATGAGCTGTGCTGACGTTAAAGCAGTTCCATTGAGGTCATAGATAATGCCAAATTCTCCGTTTTGTCGACCAACAATACGCAGGCGCCTACTATCAGCTGGCTCAAGCAGCGTCTCTAATTCTTGCTGGTAATCGAGAACCGATTCGAGATTGGTATCCCAGATATATGCAACATCGTAGCGGGTAATTTCAGCAAGGAGCGTGGCTGGAAACAGCAGAGAAAAAACTAAAAATGCAGCAATTTGAACCATATCGTAAGTATTTATTATAATCTATATTCTCATGTTAGTTGCAATCGGTTTAGTCTCGGGCCTGCGCACTATAGCAAAATCAGTTCCCTAACTCTGCTAAAAAATCATTTTGCTACGAATAAATAAGACAGCGCGCATTTCTCAGACATCGTTATCCTTTGCGAATTACATGCGTTACTGTATGGTGGTAGTTACTATTATATCATACACTATCCGCTACAATGTGGCACTTCTAGAAAAATATACCCATGACGCCATTCATTTCCACCTTGCTGCTCAAATTGTGTCGATTCAATCTCCACACATTTCCACTGATTGCATTGTTTATAGCCAGTACTATCATTACAGGCTGCTTACCCAGCGCCCATACAGCAACATCAGATCCTTTGCCAGAAAAGGTAAAACAGCAAACCGACACTACTGAAACAATTACGCTCGATGGTGTGCTCTATGAAATACCGGCACCGTGGGCTGGCCATAAACTGGAGGCACCCACACTTACGTATGATTCGTTCCGCAAAATTCCGGATGCACACACCAAAGAGGGCAGTAAGATCTATGTCTTGGCAAAGGCACATGACTCGTTGATAAAGATGCTCCTGCAAGCTGAGAAGGACGGGGTACATCTGCAGGCGGAATCAGGATATCGAAGCGAAAATTACCAGCGCAAAATATTCAGACGAATGCTTGCCAAAGGACGAACCTTTGATGATATCGTTAGATATGTTGCACCACCAGGATATTCCCAACATATGTTTGGAACTGCAGTTGACTTTTATCCAAGCAACTGGCGTTTTGCCAAAACACCCCAGTACGAATGGCTGGAGGAAAACGCTCATCTGTTTCATTTTGAGCAAACGTATCCTGAATTTAATAAACTCCAAATGCCTTGGGAAGCATGGCATTGGAATTACATAGGAAAGTAACTGATTCTCTGGTTATTATATTACTGATCGCAGCCGAAATCTAATTTGGCAGAGCGCTGAAGCTGTAGTTAAT
>JABDPQ010000721.1 GCA_013042695.1 Desulfobacterales bacterium
AGGGCAGCCTGCTCAACAGAGACCGGGTGGCTGGTTACCAGACCAGAGCCAATGTCCTCCCCCTGGTCTCCATAAGCGTAGTCTCCCCATAGCGCAACCCGCTGCACTTTACGATAGGGATGGGCCGTAAACAATACCCCTGATCCGGAAAGCTCGCTGCGATTGCCAAAAACCATCGCCTGCACAATAACGGCTGTTCCCCAGAAATGAGAAACATCCATAATTTTTCGATAGTCTCTGGCTTTTTCGGTATCCCAGGAATCGAACACCATCTCAACCGCCCCCACGAGCTGAAGCCACGGGTCATCGGGAATACCCAAACCATGTCGCCTGACAAGTTTCTGATAATTCAGCGCCAGCTCTTTCATCTGCTCAGGCGTAAAATTGCGCTTCAAGCTTACATTATATTTGGCTTTGGCCTCGTTCATAAGCACTTGAAAGTCATCTCGCTCCATGCCGGAGACCATTGCCCAGGACTGGATAAAGCGCCGGAAGTTATCCCAGGCAAAATACTCATTACCATGTTCTTTGACATATTCTTCGACCAACTCGGTATTCTGACCAACATTATGAATCGTTGCCATCATTCCAGGCATCGAGATTGCGCTGCCACTGCGTACTGAGAGCAATAGTGGTCTGTCAGAAGAGCCAAAGACTTTTCCCGTCTGTTTCTCAATTTTAGTCAAAGACGATCTGATGCGTTGCATAAATTCTTGGCGAGCACGAGAAAAACCAAAAATTACCTCGCGGCAGCGAAATACCTCGGTAGTAATCACAAAAGCGGGTGGTACTGGTTTAAAATCCTGAGTCAGGGTAATCAGGTTAAACCCCTTATTGCCAAGATGTATCAGATCGTGGGTGTATGAATTGATATCATTGAGCAGCGAGACAGCTTTGTCAGGATTATAGGTCATCAATAGATCAAGCGTCTCTTGATCGAGGATATCATTCTGATTCTCCAGTGTCTGTATTATACGCAGGATAAAGTTATCGAGGTGTTGGAGGCCAAAAGCAGTAGCGATAAGATCCCTGAAGAATGCCTCTGAGAGGCTATGGACCGTATTTGACATAGCCTCTTCGTTCCACAATGACTGGTAGCGCGGCAATAAATTATCCGAGCCAATCTGAGGAATAATCAACGATAGGTTGTTTTGATGAATATTTGTATAATGTGCGTAGATGATATCCTTTACTCCTTCTGAGAGCCCGCGGAAGATATCGAGATACTGTGTATATGAAAAGCGTCTGATGGGCAGAGAACTGGTTAATAGCGACACATATGTATCGAGTTTTCGTGAACTTATGCCATCAATCTGTAGTGCTTTTATGTAAAGTTTCAGGCATCTGGTGATGTTGTAAAAGGTCGCCTTGGTAATAAAGGAAAGGTTGACTGTTTCCGGCAGCAACTCGAGATAGATATTCGCCAAATTTTCAAGCCGAAACGTCAGGGAAAGGCTATCAAACTTTTTCTCCCGATATTTTCCGTAAACCGAAGGGATATCAACTGCAATATGGCGTTTATAATAAATGTCCTCTCTGGCTTCAAAACGTTCTTGTGAAAGAATATTTCCTTTGAGCTGCAACAAGGCATCAAGTGTTGTTTCGATAACACCTTCAATGTTGTTATCATCAAGTTTTTCAGACAATCCTTCCAGTTGAGGGAATCCTTCCTGGCAAGCCTGTTGAAGCTCGGAACGCAACTCTTGAAAACCGAGACTGTATTTCTTATGTATGAGCTTGAACATGCTCACCAAAAGGAAATAGCGTCTGCATTCCTCTGGCTTACAATCCTGCTGGTTAGTCAAAAATGTTTCAAGCGTCTGTGGGCGGACGTGCAGAATATCGTCTAGGGTGTTCAGATCAAACTCTTCGATCACCCTCTTGGCAAGTACTGCCTGATCATCGACAAATATACTATTACCTGCTACCTGATTGAATACCTCAGGCGATAGATATGGTCTAAGCACTAACTTATCTCTCGTTTTCCAGAACATAAAGATAGCCCTGATAAAATCGACTATCAGGTTGGAACTTTCGACATGGCTCTGCTTTCTGAGAAAATGAATCAGGACATCTTTTCGACGGTGAATTTCATCAAGCTCTGTTGATATATCACGAAGCTCCCCCTCTGCCCCAATTTCATTAAAAAACACCGGCATCAACTTGGCGAACTGTTTGGCAAGATTATAGACCGGTTCAATCGAATGATTGAGCAACTCAGTGATATCACGTTGAAATAGATCAGTATCCTTTACACACGTGCCTGAAAGCTTTATATGAATGATGAGTGCAGAAAATAACGTTGAGCACCATTTTGGCTCCTGCATTATCAAATTCAACCATACCCTGATATTACCGAGATGTGCCGGGTTGATAATCGGCTGCCAGTCTTCATCCACACCGGTCACATTGGCCGGCTGAAAACCAAAACGAACGACACCCCACAAGAAGGCCTCAACCATCCGACTGTTGCCTCGCTTAAAGACTTCTCCGCCAAGTACCTGAATACATTGAAGGGAGGTGTGAGGATACTTCTGCACATTGACTTTCAAAAGCTCAAAGGTCGTAACCAGAAATTCCTGAATCTCTTCAAAGCTCTGTTGACGAACCAGCACGACTAAACTGCGATTAATTTCTCTCAGAGTTTCCTCATGAATCAGATATAACCCTTTGGTATCCATGATTTTAAACATGAACAAGAGCTTGTGATTTTCGCTGAGAGAATCCATTATTGGACTTTCAGCAACAGGCTTCAGAGCCTCAGCGGTCCCGGCATTGCTGAGATACTGTGGTATGTCTTTATAAAGGCGAACAATTTCGATATGAGATGGAAGATTCAAAATGGATTGCAACGCTTCCTGCGGACGGACATCTACATCAATCTTATCGAGATCTGCACGGTACTGACGAATTGCTTCATGTGATACCGAAGAAAAAATCTGCTGTTCTTGAAAATCCTCGGCGCCTAGTTTACAGCGATCAAGGAACCATGGGAGGGGGTCATCTTCACTCAGCCAATACTCATAGTTTTTATAGAGGATCAAACGCAACAAGGATGCGGACGGCTGGATATCGAATCCCACATTGCAGCGCTCGGTAAGATGCAATAACCTCTTTGTTACCCGCTTTACTGAATGCTGACCATGGACAAGATGCATCAACACAGAATCATCTTGTGCGTCAAGTGTTTCAAAGCGAGCGAATACGTTATTCAGGGCCGGCTCGAACCGCTGCAGCTTCTCGGCATCAAATTGGGACACCAATTTATCGAGCCAGGCCAGCTGTGCTTCAAAGATCTCAGATACCAATGCTGAATTTCTCGACGAGTCTTCCAACGCTTCAAAGAATAATCCGGAAAATAGCTCTAGGGCATCGGGTCCCTGATCGTGTTTGAGGTAGTGCGAGAAATTCTTTAAAACAAAGCTCCGCAGCAAAGGAACAATAAGGTTCCAGTTTCGATAAGGATGGCAGATTTCGTAGAGCAGGCTTTCAAGATTTTTATGAATTCCCCGGTATTTTACAACAATATCCAGAAGTACCTGAAGATCAGGCCGAATCTCAACATGTTCAGCCGTTTCAAGCAGGTTTGCTTTGAGGGCATCTGAGTTGAGATGGTGATCGGTGAGTGTTGTGTTCATGGAGGGGAACGCAGCTATTAGCTGTTAGCTGTTAGCGGTTAGCTTTTTGATAAAAACATTTAACATCATTTTTACCTCATTAACCTGCTGAGTGAGATTTGCCAATATTTCATTTTCAATATAACTAAGATCGCTCGCGAGAAGTAGCTGGTACTCTAATTCGCTTGCAGATCCGGCAGCAATGCTCAGAAACCTTGCGAAATCCCGTTCAGTATCTCTTCCACAGCCTTCCGCGATATTTGTAGGGACTGATGCTGCTGCTCTTCGCAACTGTCCAGTAAGCCCAAATCGCTCATCAGGTGGAAAAGACTTGGTGATTTTATAAACCTGTACGGTGAGATTATGCGCCTTTTCCCAAACCTTCAGTTGTTTAAAGTCTCTCATCTTTGCTTGTTGGAGCCAACGACTCATTAATCAGCCTTCAGCGGTTAGCGTTTAGCTGTTAGCTTTTGGCTTTTAGCTAATTGCTAACGGCTAACAGCTAATAGCTGCATTTCTACAACGGCTTATGGGCCTCCATATGCAGGATCAAGTCAAGCATTCTGTTTGAATAACCCCACTCATTATCATACCAGCTCATGACTTTTACTGTTTTGTCGATAACCTTTGTGCATTGACCATCAACAATGGATGAACGAGGATCTCCCTGGAAGTCGATCGAAACCAATGGTAGCTCGGTGTATCCAAGATAGCGGTTTGCAGCCTCTTTGAGTGCCTGGTTAAC
>JABDPQ010000725.1 GCA_013042695.1 Desulfobacterales bacterium
GTTCGCGGAAACGTCCAGCGGATCCAGATAAAGACAAAAATTATTATATAAATTTTCAGCAGAAACCAGCCAACATGATGATTAAAGGGGAAAAACCCCAAATCACCAAACGGGCAGGACCAGCCGCCGAGAAAGAGAATTACCGTTAGGCAGGCGCCAATTACTATATTGGCGTACTCTCCCATGAAGAAGAGTCCAAAACCCATACTGGAGTATTCTGTGTGAAAACCGGCTACCAGTTCACTCTCTGCTTCACCAAGATCAAATGGGGCACGATTGGTTTCCGCCACCGAACAAACAAAGATGATTAAAAAGGAGATTGGCATCAGCAGATTGAAACCAACAGATTTCTGAAGCGGCCAAATATTCCAGTTCCAGAAACCACCAAGCTGAAACTCAACAATATCTGACAGATTCAGTGAGCCAGAAATCATCACCACCGTTATCGTGGTGATTAACAGAGGAATTTCATAGGCAACCGTTTGGGAAACGGCCCTTACTGAGGACATCATGGCATATTTGTTTCGTGATCCCCAGCCTGCGACAAGCAGCGACATTCCTCCAAGAGCAGCGAAGGCAAAAATCATCAGTACGCCGACATCGATTGGATGAGCGACGATGTTAGTACTAAAAGGGATGGTAACGAAGCTGATCAGGGCTGGAAACATCGCCAGCACTGGAGCAACCATGAATATTGCCTTATCTACGCCACCGGGGATGAGGAGTTGCTTGGTCATCAATTTGACCCCGTCAACCGGCGGTTGAAGCAATCCCCAAGGGCCATTTTCCATTGGCCCGGGGCGCCGCTGGTAGAGACCGGCACCTTTTCGTTCGCACCATACCAGGTAGGCTGCATTGGCGCCTACGAAGCAGATTGCTATAAATACGGCGATGATGACATTAAGTAATGTTAGGCTCATATCCCTCTCCCTTATCGATCCATCTCGGGAATAACCAGGTCGAGACTGCCCATAAAAGCAAGGGCGTCAGAGATAAGCATACCCCGGCATGCCTCATCGAAGAGATGCATATTAGAATACGTCGGTGATCTCAGTTTCAGGCGGTAAGCATTTTTAGTGCCGTCACTGACCATTCGGATGCCAAAATTGCCGCGGGCGGTTTCTACTGCTGCATAATAGTCTCCGACAGGCGGCTTGATAATTTTAGGTCTTTTCTTTGGGTTGACCGGGCCATCCGGCAATTTGTCGAGGGCCTGTTCGATGATGCGCAGCGACTGCTCCATTTCGTCCATTCGCACCATATAACGGGCAAATGAGTCGCATTCGTCATAAACTGGAACATCAAAATCAAACTCGGGATAGACGGAATAGGGCTCATTTTTACGCACATCATAATTGATACCCGAACCACGGGCGACCGGACCGGTGGCACCATATCGCTGGCACATATCCTTATCTATCGGTCCATGACCTATAAGTCGCTTCTGGAGAATGATGTTTCCCGTCACGAGTTTGGCATACATTTTTAATTCTTTGCGCATGCGTGTGATAAAGGCGCGAGTGCCTGCAATGAAATCATCATCAATATCATTATAGAGTCCGCCAAAACGAAAATAACAATAGGTGAGCCGTGATCCGGTAACCGATTCGAGAAGATCGAGAATTTGTTCACGGTCATCAAAACAGTACATGAGCGGGGTAAAGCCCCCAAGGTCCATGACAAAAGCTCCGAGCCAGACCAGGTGAGATGAAATGCGATTCAACTCAACGGTCAGTACTCTGATGTACTCAGCTCTTTCAGGCACTTCCATCGTGCAGGCTCGTTCGACAACAAGTGCGTAACCGTGATTGAAGGCCATAGCCGACAGGTAATCAAGCCTGCCCATATTGGGCATGTACTGAGGGTATGTCCTATTCTCGGCCATTTTCTCGTGCATACGGTGGATATAGCCAAGAACGGTCTCCGCATCGTAGATGTACTCACCATCCATGGTCATCTTGACCCTCAGAACGCCATGTGTGGCAGGATGCTGAGGACCGACGTTGAGTACAAAGGTCTCGTCCTTCTGGAGTTCTATCGGATGGTTCATGCTTTAAAATCCTTCAGAAGAGGATGGAAGTCAGCGTCTTCTGGCAGCAGCAACGGTATCAGATGCGGATGCCCATCGAATACAATGCCAAAAAATTCATGCGTTTCGCGTTCGTGCCAATTTGCTCCTGTATATAATCCGGTGAGGGTTGGCAGTCTCGGATTGTCTCGCGGAATTCGAACGCGCACGGCAACACGACAGAGATCGAAATCATAGCGACTAAAATCATAAACAACCTCGAGTTGATCTTCTTTGATCCAATCTACACCGGTAATTGATTCGATGAAGTAGCCAAGGTCAAATAAGATTTCAGCTGCACGCACAAGCTGACCGGGCTCTACCTGAGCATCAAGGTGAAAACCCTTCATTGCGTAATCTTGTACGATGATGCCATTTTCCCTGGGAGTATCTTTTTGTTCCTCTTTTCCTTTTTCAGCCTTGTCAGAATCAGATTCAGGGTCAGGAACAGGATCAATGGAGACTGGCTCGTCTGGAAAAAATTCGCTTAACGCCTCTCTGGTGGTTTCCTGGATGCTCATCTGTAACACGTTCCTTATCAGTGCGTGGAATTATTTAGGTAATCTCTCGCCATTCGGGTTTTGGCTTTGGCCATCTTCGCCACCCGTTGATTTTATATTCAAGTTCAATAATTCCTTCTATAAGAGCCTCAGGGCGAGGAGGACAGCCAGGCACGAAAACGTCTACCGGCAAGAACTTGTCAGCTCCCTCAACGATTCCATATTGCCCTTCATATACGAAAGGTCCGCCAGAAATGGCGCAATTACCGAGCGCGATAACCCATTTTGGTTCCGGCATCTGGTCATAGAGGGTCTTGATGCCCGGTACCATCTTTTTGGATATGGTACCGGCAACAATCATAACGTCACTTTGACGCGCAGACGGCCTGAATACCTCTGCACCAAATCTGGACAGGTCAAAACGAGCGGCACCCGACGCCATCATTTCAATAGCACAGCAGGCAATTCCGAAGGTGAGAGGCCAGAGGGAATTGGCTCGGCAGAGATTAATTAATTTATCTGCTAGGGCAAATTGAACGAATGACGATGGTACGGTTTCTAGGGACGGTGGTAGGTTTTGCGTTCCCACTTAAATACTCCTTTAATCCATGCATATACAACAGCAAGCGATAAAATTCCGACAAAGAGAATAATTTCAATAAAATCCCGGATGACAAACATCTCATCGTTGTAAGCCAGTGCCACCGGGAAAAGAAAAAGTACATCTACGTCAAAAGCGAGAAAAATCAGAGCATAAAGGTAGAAAACGATGCCATAACGGATCCAGCTGTCACCAATTGGCTCCATACCACATTCTATGAACTGGTCTCTTTTTTTGAGTACCTGCCTGGTTTTCAGGGGCATAAAAAGATAGACGATAAGGATTGGACCAAGGGCAAAACTTAATCCACCCAGGGTGAATGCGGTGATCCAGAGAATATCATCACGATAGAGAAAAACAGAAAAATCCATGTAAGTCTCTCCTTGTTCGTGGATGAAGTGCAACCTGCAATTGGATTAAGGCAGCATGCACAAATGGTGGCATCATATTAGATGGTCTCAGACGTGTCAAATCAATTTTTCTGATACATTATAGTAATTTTATGTCTAGCGATTGGTGCTCATCATGAGAATGTTCACCTTGATTGATAAAAGATTTTGGAAGAATGTGTTTTGCGCTATGATTTCGAATGCATTTTAAGTAAAAAAGATGTAAGCTATCAAAAAAACTGAATTAGGGATTTATAATGTCTATTACATTGAGACAACTTGAAATTTTTATAGCAGTTGCCGAGACGGCGCAGGTAACCAAGGCAAGTAAAAAGCTCTTCGTTACTCAGTCGGCAGTGAGTATGGCTTTGGCAGAACTCGAGAACCAGCTTGGCGGCTCGCTTTTCGATCGCCATGGGCGGAGTTTGCTGCTTAATGCCCGTGGTCGTTATCTTCTGCCGCTTGCAAAAGATATCACCGCTCAGGTAAGCAGCATCGAAACAATAATGTCTGAACGAAACGATACCCTGAGCGGAAAGATCAACATCTTTGCAAGCTCCACGCTTGGAAATTATATCCTCCCCTATTTAATCGGTGCATTCAAGAAGGCCCATCCGAACGTTCTGGTAAATATGCTGGTCTACAATACCAAAATGGCCGAGGGTATGGTGCTAGACGGTACCTCGGATATTGGCTTTGTTGAGGGTATTGTCAGGTCGCAAGAGTTGCTCGCCAGGCCATGGTTCAAGGATGAACTGGTCGTGTTAGCCGCACCTTCAGACCCTCTGGCAAATAATGATGTTTTTGACGTCGAGGAAGACCTCAAAAATACGAGATGGATAATGCGTGAGAAAGGTTCCGGCACAGCAGCTCTTTTTCGTAAAAAAATGAAGAATTATCTCAATGATTTGAATATTGTCATGGAGATGGGGCACCCGGAAGCGGTGAAGCGCGCAGTAGAGTCTGGTGTAGGGGTTGCCTGTCTGTCGGCGCTTACCACCTGCCGCGAGGTAGAAAATGGCTGGCTCAAAAGCTTGAAGGTGGAAGGTGTGGATATGAAGCGGCAGCTTCATATTATCAGCCGAAAAGATAAGCAGATGAGCGATTCTCTTGCCGAATTCCTGGCTTTTTGCGATGTCATGTCCGCCTGTGAGGAGGAAAATGTGTGCCTTTCTTCACCATGGAAGCTACAGTCATTGCTTGCTCGACACTCGGCAGGAAAAAAACGTTCATAGCAAATCGAAAAAAATGGCCAGTAAAGCCGTTTGGAGTGCTCTTTGCCTCAGTGGCTATATTTTTAACAGATCTAAAGCTGCTGGAATGATTTGATTCCTGTCACTTTATCATAATTAACTGAAAGTAAGGTCAAACCATGCGGCGGTGCTGTTGTGCCTGCCTGCTGTCTATCTTTATATTTTAGGATCCGTTCAAATTCATTTACACTTCTTTGGCCTTTCCCGACCTCTATGATGGTACCAGTGAGGTTTCTCACCATATGACGAAGAAAGCCGTTACCGGTGAATAGAAGGTTGAAATATCCAGCGCTTGGCTGATTCAATTGAGCACAAAAAATCGTGCGTACCGCTCCACGACCAGCAGTGAGGTTTTTGTCTCTTGAACCTGCTGCTTCAAAGCTTGAAAAATCATGTGTTCCTGAAATAACTTCGAGACAGGAGCGCATGGCATCTGCTGAAATTCTGCCTGGATAATGAGCCGTATAGAAACGCTCCTTTGGGGGCTGAATCGTTCCCGTGAATGTTGCATAGCAGTAGGTTTTTGAGAGGGCTGAGTAACGGGCATGGAAATCTGTTGACTCATCAGCCAATGAGACAACTCGAATGGCACCTGGCAACAAAGAGTTGAGACCTTTTTGCAACTTAGAGCAGGACATGCTCTTTGATGTCTTAAAATGTGCTGTCATCCCAAGGGCATGAACTCCAGCGTCTGTCCTGCCCGCTCCATGAACTGTTATCCGGCTGTTACAGATCATAGATACAGCCCGTTCGACGTCTTGCTGGATGGTCGGATCGTTTTCCTGCCGCTGCCAGCCGTGATAGTGCGTACCGTCAAATGCTATAGTCAGTTTTATTGTCCTCATTACTCATCGGACGAGATATTCAGGGTGATCTAGGGGAAAAACGGGGCTTGTTCCAATCCGGCATTTTCGGGGAAGCCACACATCAGATTCATGTTTTGAACTGCCTGTCCAGATGCTCCCTTGACGATGTTATCAAGAGCAGAAGTAATAATGACGCGCTTTGTTCGCGTATCAAGGGTTATACCGATATCACAGAGGTTTGACCCGCGGACGTATTGAGTAGCAGGCTGCTGTCCCTTAGACAGCAGTCTGACAAAGGGCTGATTGGCATACATTTCCTGGTAGTATTCTATGAGCTGCTGTTCTGATAGATCCTGCAACAGATTGGCATAGATAGTGCTGAGAATGCCTCTTGAGACTGGCAGGAGATGGGGGGTAAATGATAGCGTAATTGATTTTCCAGCCACCGCTCCCAATTCCTGCTCAATTTCCGGGATATGTCGATGAACTCCTCCGACTTTATAGGCTCGGAATCCATCGGTTACTTCACAGAAAAGTGAGCTCACGGAAGTGGTGCGGCCAGCCCCCGATGTTCCTGATTTTGAATCGGCAATGATCGATGACGCATCTATGAGTGCAGACTTTATTAGAGGAGCCAAGCCGAGGATAATAGATGTCGGGTAGCATCCTGGGTTTGCAACAAGCTGAGCTTTGGTTATCTGCTCTTTGTAAAGTTCAG
>JABDPQ010000733.1 GCA_013042695.1 Desulfobacterales bacterium
CTGATAGCGTCTACCGGACACTCCTCAGCACAGATGCCGCAACCTTTACAATACTCAAAATCGATAATCGGTGGGATAGTTTTTGTTACCACACAATCAGGGCAATAAAGCCAACAGTTGAAACAGGCTCTTTTATTGGTTTTTACCGGTATACATTTTTCAAGATTTATGACCGGACGCAAGACACGCCAGGACCCTGTATTGCCCCCATCTCCTGGGCCAGGGGTGCTGCGTGATATCATCTTGCAAAATTCTTTGGTTTTCATTCATATTCCTCCAATTGCCGTGTTGTCATGCGCAATTTTAGCAGCCGCTGCATTCTTTTCCGGCTGTTTTCCGACAAATTCATCTTCAAGTTTTTCTAACAGGATATCGATAGCAACAAGACCGCTCGCTTTTGAGAAAGCCCCGATTATTCCCGAATTGACTATTTCCGGCGGCAATCCGGCCGCGACAGCATGTGACGTTACGTCAGACACTGCTACTTTCATACCTTCAAACTCATATTCGGAAACAGGTTTGGGGGCGTTTAGGACAACCAGACCATTTTTCTTTAAGCCAGCGACAACATCTACTTCATTTAAAAGGCTATGATCTAGAACAACAACCATATCAGGTGTGGTGATTGGTGAAAGATCATAAATTTTATTCTTTGATATTTTAAGAGACGTGAAAATAGGTGCTCCTCTTCTTTCCGTGCCAAATGTCGGGGCCATGACAACGCCTTTATAGCCGGAAACAAAAGCCGCGTTGGCAACAATCTTTGCTGCGGTAATCGCCCCCTGGCCCCCACGTCCATGCCAGCGTATTTCAATGATATCTTCTCTCATTTTTCACCAATCACTCAGTTAGACTTTAGAGCCACTTGCAAAACGTCCTTTTCGTTCAATCTCTACGTTATGCTTAAATTTTTATCCTCGGAATATCAATTATATGCCTGCGGCAAAAATTTTTCGCATGGTTTGACTTTGAACGAAAATCATCAGTTTGCAAAAGGCTCTTTAGATAAGATTTCTTAGTTACTTTGCGTTTCATTTTTCTTGACAGACCATACTTTCACGCTAACGTCACTATCGCACGGGTAGTGATTTGTTTATTAATGCTACTGGCTAACACATTTACATATTTAGGTGTTGATTAATCACATAAATAAACATTATCTTAGGTACCACTACGGTACACAAACCTATACAATACTGCGTTTGCTTAAAAAGGCATACTGATTTTTTGCATACTTGCTGTTAAATAATAATAAATACGAGAGGTTAGTATGAAAATAGCTTTTAATGATACGGCTGTATTAAAAGATCACCCCGAGCAGTCCGCGCTTGGGTTTGGAACCTATTTTACCGATTATATGTTTAATATGGATTACAACCCTGAAAAAGGTTGGCATAACCCCCGTATTGATCCTTATGGGCCGTTTGAACTTGATCCTTCCACCATGGTTCTTCACTATGGCCAAGCAATATTTGAAGGTCTGAAGGCATATAAAACTGATTCCGGTGGAATTCAATTATTCAGGCCAAAGGACAATCTTAAACGACTCAACAAGTCGGGACATATGCTCTGTATGCCGGAGATAGATGAGAATTTTATTCTTGAAGCACTGTTAAAGCTTTTATCTATTGAAAAAGGCTGGGTACCTGGTGAACCTGGTACATCCCTTTATATTCGACCGACTATCATTGCAACTGACCCTTATATCGGCCTTCGTTCATCACATACGTACAGATTTTTTATCATTCTCTCTCCTGTTGGCGCCTATTATCCAGAAGGGTTTGATCCAGTGAAAATCTGGGTCACAACGGACTATGTGAGAGCGGTAAGGGGTGGGGTAGGAACGGCAAAAACAGCTGGAAATTATGCCGCCAGTCTCTATGCCACTGAACTGGCACATAAAGACGGTTACACGCAGGTAATGTGGCTTGACGGGGTTGAGCTCACATATGTTGAAGAAGTTGGTTCGATGAACATTTTTTTCATCATCGGGGACGATCTCATTACGCCAGAGTTAAATAGAAGTATCTTGTCCGGAATCACAAGAGATTCCGTCATTAAACTGGCAGCGTCCTGGGGTGTAAACGTTGTGGAAAGGAAAATCAGCATCAATGAAATTTATGATGCTCATGATCAAGGAACACTCAAGGAGGTTTTCGGTTCTGGAACAGCTGCGGT
>JABDPQ010000736.1 GCA_013042695.1 Desulfobacterales bacterium
CAGATGCATCAAATGAGAGAGTGGATCGCTGAAAACAGAGGAATCCCCTCCTTTGATCAATAGCGGCAAAAGCGTCTTCAACGTCTCTCTTACACAGCCACCGATTGGGTTGGCAAATTGATCCTGTTGTTTCTTGAACTTGCGTGAAGACTGATACGTTGAAAGGGTGTACGCTACCCATTTTTCGAGAATCTGATCTTCATTATTCTGCAATACTTCTTCAAGATTCATGCACGTTTCCAAAATGCTAAGTACCCGTTATCTATAGCATACTCGCCATTGATGAGCAATATGAATGAATGACCATTCATCAGAGAAGATGTTTAGCACTTTTGTATTGCTTTTTCAAGACTAATTTGAAAAACAAAGAGCAAGGACAGCTGCTCCGTAATCTGTCAAAGCTCTTCGTTACTGGGGCAAAAAGGTGACCAAATCATTGATAATCATTTCAGCTTCACCGACGTAAGGATCTGTTTTTAGTTCTTCAAGCCAATCATCGGCTGAGCTTTCATTCTCATTCTCGGGGTCAATTCGTGACTCATCTGCGTCCAATCCTCGCTCATCTAAGCGGCGGTAAAGCTCACCAACTGCCTCCCGGGCGAGTTTCTCCTCTTCTCGTTTTGATCGCATCGAAGAGATATCCAGCTCGATGACTGTCTGCTCACTGCGCTCTGCTGAACGTGCAGCCTCTTTTTCTATCAATTTGAGACCTTCCGACTCAGCGACCCGTTTTCGGCTGCGCTCCTTGATGGTACCGAGATCAGCGATCTTATCGGAATAAGGCGTAAAATCAGCAGGTGCATCCTGATCCCACGGCAGTGAATAATCGAGATACTGTTCTCCCGATTTGAGATGTTGAAACAGGCTCGGTAGAATGATATCGGGTTCAACTCCCCGATATTGAGTGGAACCCCCATCAATGCGATAAAATTTTTGGATCGTTGCCTTTAATGCACCAAGGTCATCATAGCGGCGGAGATGCAGCAGGGGAATATTTTCATTGAGATCGATTATGGTTTGCACGGTACCCTTGCCATGCGTGTGCTTGCCACCAACTATTATGGCCCGTCGATAATCCTGTAATGCTGCTGCAACAATTTCTGAGGCCGAGGCAGAAAATTGATTTACCAGAACGACAAGCGGCCCGCCATAGACAATTCTTCCATCGTCGTCTTCAAGTATTCTTTTGAGTCCATAACTGTTTTTTACCTGCACAACCGGACCTGAATCTATAAATAAACCGGCAACATCAACTGCATCGACAAGAGAGCCCCCGCCATTATTGCGCAAGTCAAGAACGATTCCTTCTATTCCCTGCTCTTTTAACGAGAGGATTGCTTCCTTGGTATCATAGGTGGAATTACGCCCCTCACCATTCCTGCTTTTCTCGAAATCTCGATAAAAACTTGGAATTTTTATATAGCCAAATTTCTTACCCCCTGCTTCCAGAACCGTATTCTTGACAAATGCCTCCTCAATTTGAACAACATCTCTGACGATTGGTATGATATCTTTGCTGCCGTCTGGTTTACGTACGGTAAGCCGCACTTCGGTGCCCTTAGGCCCACGAATCAGCCTAACGGCATCCCGCAGTCGCATATCTGTGATTTCAACAGATTCCTCTGCTGCTTCTGCCACGGCCAAGATAATATCTTCAGCCTGCAGTCGCCCCTGACGGGAAGACGCACTTCCCGGGATAATGCGCACTACCTTAATAAAACCATCTTCTTCCCGAAGCAGAGCCCCTATCCCTTCCAGACTACCTCGCATCTGTATGTCAAAATCCTCCTTACGATCTGGAGCCATATAGTTGGTATGAGGATCAAAGGCACGGGTAACGGCATTGAAAAAACGGTCATAATGATCCTGCAGCGTTTCCTGATTGAGGCGGGCAAAAAAATCATCGAAACGCTTGTTTACCCGATCGTTAGCCTCTTGCCACAGCTTCTCACGATCAAATTCTTTATTTTCTTCAAGGGCCTCTTGCTCAAGATCAAGGTATCGGTTGATAATCTGTGCTTTC
>JABDPQ010000738.1 GCA_013042695.1 Desulfobacterales bacterium
GAGATGATCTTCAGAATGTTCAAAGAATATCTCGAACAGGAGTTTATCAAAAAAAGCCTCTTTAGGCTAAGTATTTCGATTGATATCAATATATTACGCTCAGTTTTAGCGTAGGCCCCTTCTCCAATCCGCAAAATCAACAACTTTTTTCATGTATATTCAAATTATTGCATTGTTTTTTCTTGACTTTGTGAGACCCTATCATTATAGTGCGAACATGGCACACATACACAAGAAAATGAAAAAAGGAAGACCCTATTATTACATCAGGGAAACCGCAAGAGTCGACGGCAAGCCCAGGGTCGTTAACCAGGTCTACCTGGGAAGCCTCGAGAAGATCATGAGAATGGCCACCGAGGGCGGTGGGCTGCCGGACAAAATACAAGTACAGGAGTTTGGTGCGCTGTGGCTGGCGAACCTGGTTGAACAGGAAATTGGCATTGCTGGTCTTGTCAACAACATAGTAGCACCCCAAAAGGATGAAACAGGAACATCGGTGGGCGACTATTTTCTCTATGCGATCTATAACCGGATGATCGACGCCTGCTCAAAACGGGCCATGCCTGGTTGGTATAAGAACACGGCAATACAAAGCATCAGACCCGTAAAGGTGGAGAACTTGACCTCCCAGCAGTTCTGGAAGAATTGGGACACGGTCAGCGAGAAGCAGATACAGCACATTGCCAGGGAATTTCTGGGCCGTGTTGCAGAACTTGAACAATCATCTTCAGACTGCTTCATGTTCGACACAACCAACTATTACACCTTCATGTCCGGGAATACCGAGTCTGAACTGGCTCAGAGAGGCAAAAACAAAGAAGGCCGCCACTGGTTGCGCCAGATAGGGGTTGCCCTGCTTGTCAGCAGGGACAAACGTATACCTCTCTACTACAAGGAATATGAAGGAAATCGGCATGACTCAAAAGTGTTCCTGCAGGTTATTCAAGATCTCTTTGCAGCAATGAAAGCTGAAGCCGGCGACACGGCCAGGATGACCGTTGTCTTTGACAAGGGGATGAATGCTGAGGATAATATTGCAGCTCTTGATGCTCAGGAGCAGATCAGTTTCATCACCACCTACTCAACCTATTACAGTGAAGACCTTATCCATGTGAGCCTGGACCGGTTTACGCCGGTGGCTACTGAAAAAAATGCCCGGCTGATCAAAAAGCATCGAGATGATGATCAACTGGTCGCCTGGAGAACCGAGGGGGAGTACTGGGGGAAACTCCGTACTGTTGTGGTTACCTATAATCCGCTGACAGCGACAAAACAGCGCTATAATTTTGAGAAAAAGCTGCTCCGCCTGCAGGACCAGCTCTTCGACTTCCAGGCAAAAGTTAACGGTCAGGCGGTACAGTGGCGGAAGAAATCCATTATAATCAAGCGCTACAAAGACCTTTGCGCTGAGCTTCATGTCCCCTCAGATCTCTATACTGTTGAGGTGACTGATCACGGTAATACGTTACGGATGAATTTCCGTAAAAACCATTATCGTATCGGCCGCTACATTGACCGTTTCGGCAAAAATATTATTATCACCGATATAAAGGACTGGACAACGGACGAGATTGTCAAGGCCAGCCTTGATCGCTGGACGGTTGAGGATGGCTTTCGCCAATCAAAAGATGATGATCTGGTGGCGATGATGCCGATACGCCACTGGACAGACAGCAAGATCAGGTGCCACATTTTTACCTGTGTCGCGGCTCTTGCTCTACTGCGTATCATTGAAATCAGATTACGACGTGCCGGGCTGACTATCACCGCCAAATCAGCTATGCGGCAGATGCATCATCTTCACTCGTGCCTTACCTGGCTGCCCGGCAAGAGAAAAGCTGTCAGAATGCTTGAGGAGCCTGACGAAACTCAGGTTGATATACTGAGGGCCTTTGGTTGGAAAATCGTCGGTGGGGTCTTACAGAAAATTAACGGTTAATGTATTGTTATTGCTCTGTATTATTCGATTTAGCAGTGTTTTTCGGATAAACTCCTGTCAAAGCAACTGGGACCATCGGGCGTAATGGCGCCGGCGCCCAGCATCGCCTGGGATCACTCAGCCTGCCGAACCGTGCTTCATCCTGAAAGACTAATCGAACCGGTAGATCTGAGGTGTTGGTTTTTACAACTTCTGCCAAAATTTCGGCGAAGTTTTTTTAAAAGTCTCCTGCGCCTCGGCGTCTTTTTTCGGATGACAGGTGTCAGGTGTCACTTTTCGCCAGCCATGCCGTGCCAGCAACCGGTAGATTGTCGAAGCGGGAACCTTGCGACCAATTTTCTCTTCCAGAGCTTTATGGATAGGGGGAACAACCAACACGCCCCCTGTCTCTGCTTTGGCAACCCATGGTTCAAGAAAGGCCTGCTCTTCCT
>JABDPQ010000739.1 GCA_013042695.1 Desulfobacterales bacterium
TAGATGATCAGGATCAGGCCGACAAGGATCGCCAAGAAAGCCACAATGCGCTTATATATATTGGCGTAACTGAACAAAAAGCGTTCCATGCAGAAGGCAAATGGTACAAAAAGGGCGATATAAAACAAAACCCCAAACAGGACATCTTTCTGTGTCTTTTCAATCTGGCTGTAAACCCGGGCTGCCAATGCCAGGGATTCCGCTGCAGATTCCCTGAAGTCAGTGTAATTAAGCTCTTCAAGGAAGCCGGCACCTTGAAACAGGGACTGCAAGCCTCTTTCTTTCAATGAATTGATACGTTCGTCAAAGATGCCATGTGACTCAAGATTGAGAATTCGAGGGCCAAGTAATGTCCAGGCGTCAACGGCAGCCTTGAAAACGGTGTTATTGATTTGCGGGTACTCGTCTATCGGAAAACCAAGTCCAAGCGGCATCTCTTTTGAGGCATTGGTGAGAATCAGTTTCCTGGTGAGGACATTATCCGATAAGGTCAGTTTGAGCCATGATCCAGGCTCCAGATAAATTGATGATATGATTGATTCACGGGTATCAATCCTGCTGTACCAGTACCTTTGCGGTGTTGCATCACGTCGTCCGTCGAGCAGGTAGAGCTTGGTCATATGATTCAAGCTGCGCGGCTCAAGGAGATCAAATATGGTTGTTTCCCTGCAGGCAAACATGATCAGCCGGGTCTTCATGGCTCGACGCTTCATCTTCACCCGGTAGTTATCTTTGCCGGTCTCTTTCTTGTCAATTGCCCAGATTACGCTGCCACTTTTCCTATCGAAGCGGTATCCCTCGATGATCAATTTATCAAGAACATTTTTTGAGTCGGCAATGCCCTTATAAAGGAACTTCCCGTCACTGTGAACCGTGGCATAGAGCTTGGCAATACCCTGATAGGATAGCAGGATGGTATTATAGGAAGGGTAATCGGCAAACAGCTCACCCTGAAGCAGCAGGTTGCTGACCCCGGTGATGCTCGAGTAGCCGTTTCGAGGAAAACGGTTGTCATGAAGCTTTGGAGCTGCAGCTGCCCCCATAACCATATTGGTCAGAAGCTGCAGTTGGTCATCGAGATAAGGCCAGTTGATCTTTTCTGCGGTGTCCCAGGGCGTACCCCACAATGATCTGCTGTCTCCCAGTGTAACTAGGGTGACGCCAATGTATCCGGCAAGCGAGCTCACCTCGCCGCCTAAAAATGGTTTGTCGAGAAAATATGAATCCCACGTCCGTATGCGATTTGGTCTGAGTGAATTGATGTATCGGGCCGTTCCCGATGGCTCAGCGGCTGCTGCCTCAAAAATATCACCAATCCTGTTGAACATGCCGGTCCGGTTGATCCGGGTCCGGAGTCGGTAGAGCCAGCCCCGGTCAAAGCCGCCGATACCCTCGCCATGACTGGATAAATGAAGCGAAATAATAGCGCCAATGTCGTAATCACGAATAAGTGTTCTGAATTCCATGGCGGATTCAAGCGATTGCAACTGAGCCTTGCTGTCAACTATTGTTTCTTCAAGTGTCGTTTTGACTTGCGGGAGAAGATCAACAAGAAGTTTCTGCTCGTCTGCAGTGATATCATGAAACGAGGTCACCCAACCGATTCGCCTGAGAGCAAAACGCTCGGATGCGATCTGATCGATGCGTTCCCTGTTCAGGTCTTTGTCATCTTGCAGACGAAGCGAAATTAACGTTCTTGAAAGTTGATCGATCTGAAACTTCAGGTCATTATCAATCGCCGCAAGCAATTGGGTGTCTCGTTCGCTGTCCTCGGGCAGCGGAAATGAAAGTTCGCCAAGCAGTTTTATGGTACTGTTCGCCTGGCGGATGGTCTTTTTCAGGTTCCGTCTGTAATCTCGCAATAATTTTGTGCGTTCCTGGAGGCTCCAGATGACATCACGCATCCCGTGAAGAGATTGGCCATGGCCGCTGGTGGCAATGAGCACCACGCTTCGCTGGGGAGGATTGTAACTGAGCATCTCAGCCAGTTTAAGCAAGTTTGCAACCGATACGGCTTCATCCGCACCTGGTGAGTGGTTATAGACATGCCTGGTGCTATCATAAAATGCTTCGATAATCAGCAGGTCTTCTTTGAGCTCCGGGTCGATCCCTTCGATGAGACAATAGATATTTTTCCCGGTTTTGTTTTGCCAGGAAATTGCTGAGCGCAGTTCGACCTTGTCGCGAATAAGGCCGTTGTTTGCTTGTGACAGCGGACCGAATAGAGCCAGGGCTTCATCTTCTTCCATCCAGAAACACGGAAATTGTATCGGCGAGAGTTCTTCTTTCTCTTTAAAAAAACTGTGGGAAGTTGTTGCCTGACGATCAACAAAAATAACGGCACGGGCACCTAAGGACGCGGCCGTCAACCAATTGCGGCCCGAATTGAAATCCATCAACAGAATTGCATCCTTGATCAGCTTGCGATCCAGATCGCTGATATTGCCCTGGTTGACGTAATAGAGTGGACCTTCAAGAAAGCCATCAATTGCCTGGGGAGTCACCGCATTGTTGAGCAGCGGCTGCAGAGGAATTGTTTGATCATCAAAATGCAAAGACGCACTCACCACCTCTCTGACAGGAATGGGGAAATGATAGATGCGAGGTTCTAGACCAAGCTGCTCAAAGTAGTCGGAAATATAGGCTGCTGCCTGCTCACTGCCCTCTGTGCCACTGCTGCGGTCCGCGTAGCTGCTCAGCTGGGTAATTATTTCCTTGAGACCAGATGCTGCTTGCAACTGCCCGACAACAAGAGAAAAAGATAAACTGACGACAAAACTAGCCGAAAGTAGCAGTTTTATGAAAGGAAATGAGCAATTCATCAGTTTTTGGTTTTAAAGCTAGCTATCAAATTCGAATATCTCCTCATTTTTTATACTCTTTTAAAGATTATCTGCAACACATGAGGCTCTCTGGTAAGATTTAGGTATTAGCTATTAGCTATTAGCTGTTAGCCTACAATAAAGCTTGGTAATTTTAATAACCTGTGAATCATAACGAGAGTCATCTTTCAGTCCCTCAGTTGTTTGGAAGTACTCATTTCTGCTTCTGATCAAAGCTAATGGCTAACTGCTAACTGCTAATAGCTAACTGCACAGATCAAATAACTACAGCAAGCAGGTGAAAATAGCCTTTTTCGATAAAAAACAGAAAAAGTGGTCTCAAGCCCCCTACTCCAGCCCTCCTGTTTTTATTTCAAGCTCAGAGCGTTCCTGGATCTTGTCAATTCTACCGTCTCGTATCCAGACAACCTGGTCTGAGACGTTGAGCTTCTTGTAATCGTGGGTCGCGGAGATTACCGTAACGTTGCTGCTATTGCTGAGCTCCTTTAAGAGGTTGATGATGTCCTCGCCGGTTTTCAGGTCAAGGTTGCCGGTAGGCTCGTCTGCAAGAATAATTGCCGGACTGTTTGCCAGCGCCCGGGCAACGGCAACGCGCTGCTGCTGGCCGCCGGAAAGTTCTGAAGGTTTATGTGCATGTCTTCCCTCAAGCCCCACTTGCTCAAGCAACTCCATGCCATGCTCCAC
>JABDPQ010000741.1 GCA_013042695.1 Desulfobacterales bacterium
GCCCCCTTCAGCTGTGTGACTGCTTCAAACACATTTCTGAGCTAGCCCGATTGACAGACTGCGGTAGTCGCTATGCCAGGAGTAGAGAGAATGCTGAAATTTAGAGTCACGTAGCCATTTCCCGCGAGGGGGACAGACGTTGCGCAATACCCCGTCGCAGTTATTGCTCTGATTCGGATGAGTCTCTGGTCGAAGTAGCCTTGATTTTCACTTTGTGAATACGACGGCCCGAGGCCTGTCTGATCTCGACCGTTAATCCATCAATTTCAAATTGCTCATCGGTTCTAGGGATTCTCTCAATATCATTCACAATCCAACGACTAACACTATCCGTATTCTTGCCCCTTACGTCTACTGAAGTATACTCGCTGATTGCCCCCAACTCCACACCTCCATCCACTTCAATACCATCATCAAGTTCTGTGATCCCAGAGGGCCGTTTCCTGTCTGACTCATCATATATTTCACCCACAAGCTCCTCCAGTAGATTCTCCATGCTAACCACCCCTCTCAGTTCGCCATGTTCATCCACTACAATACTAAGATGCCTTTTTTTTCGTTTAAGATCATAAAACAAACGATCGATAGGCTGGTTGAGTAGTGCGAATATGGGTTCTATACCAATCTCTTTCAAAGGTTTGTCAATCTCATTATTGGCAATGGCAGTAGCAATATCATGCCAGTGCACAATATAAGAGATATTATCAACGGATCCCGAATAGACAGGCACACGGGAAAAGCCAACTTCTACGATTTTTGGTAAAGCTTCTTTAATAGTGATCTCTTCACTCAATGAAAACATTTTATGACGAGGAGTCATCACATCCGCCACTACCAAATCGTTAAAAGCAAACACTCGCTCAATAATATTTGCCTCACCCTTTTCAATAGTACCTTCTTCAGTGCCGTACCTTAACAAATGTACCAGTTCTGTTTCTGTTACCGTTGGGGCTTCCTTAATGTCGGTCATTTTGTGGACAAGAGATATCAAATGACTAAACATCCACACCAGAGGAAACAGTATCCGCATTAATAGCAATACGACGGGAGCAACCGCAAGGGAGACTTTGATTGAATGACGAATAGCCAAACTTTTGGGGGTAATCTCACCGAACACAAGGATCAGAAAGGTTAATACTCCAACCGCCACCCCCGGGCCCAATGCTCCAAGATATTCCGTAGCCACCACTGTGGCAAAAGCAGATGCGCCAATATTGACCAGATTATTTCCAATCAATAATGTAATCAGCATGTTAGTGGATTGCTTTTTCAATTGAAGCAATGCCTTGGAGCCGCCCTGACCGCCTTTCTGCAGAGCTTCTGCACGAGCTAATGTCACGGCTGTCAAAGCTGTTTCAGAACCGGAAAAAGCACCTGAAAGAAATAGCAAAGAAATGAGTATTAGTGTGTCGTTCATAAGTCAATACAAGGTTCCTATTTGTTTACTTTTCATAATCCGAACCTCGAGTTCGCAATGATTATCGATCAGTCGGAATTGGCGAGGTTATGGCCTGTGTGTTCTTTTATTAAAGTTAAGGGCTAACGCAATAATCGTAAGCACCACAGCAATGCTGACCATGATCGCGATGACAATTATTGCCTTTCCCTCTCTTTCTCCAATAGCTGACAATGATTGCCGATTAATTTCCTCGGTCTCGAACAAAATCTCTCCAACCTTTGATTGAAGCCTTCTTCAAGTTTTTCTGTTACGTTAGCGATCTGTTCCGCATCACGTATATCTCCATTCACGAATAGATCCAATAAATCATCGACGCGCTTGACATAATCAATATATTCCTCCCGTATCGATACGAGCGATTCGTCAACACGCCGGAGCTCAACTTTCAACTCCTCGGCCTCAGCCAGTTTTTGAGCTTGCATACTCATGTTTGAAGCGGTTTCTATCTCTTTTTACCTTGACGGTGAATTCCTTGAATTTGGCTTTTGCTTCTTTTAGCAGCCTTGTGTTTTCCTCATCATTCTGTTGACCATGCGCCGCGATTTCAGCATGGCGCAGAGCCCGCTCGAGCCAGGCCGTTTGCTCCAATTTATGTACCGTAATTCGCGTTATCATTTCGGCGATGGGCACCTCGTGCTTGAGGACCACCTTGAGCTCATTATTGATCTGAGACAGATAATATATGCTTGCCACCCCTGAGCCCAATAAAGCTGAAAACAATAAACCCGTCAGCCAAAGTCCTTTTCCTTTGCGTTTGTTCGACTTTGGTCTCTTCATCTC
>JABDPQ010000743.1 GCA_013042695.1 Desulfobacterales bacterium
TTGTTTTGCATCATGCATTATACCACGATTTTGTCGGAGATTGGACCAATTGCATTTGCGAGGTTGAATTTTCCCTCAAATTTAGGTGTAATAAAAAGAACAAACAGTAGAGCCTTTTGCAAAGCAGGTGCATGGCAGTTTTGCTATGAGTAACAAAGGATCTGAGGAGAAAGCACAAGCTTTTTTGAAGAGAAGTTTTCACCATCGTATTTAGTTACGTGTATGATCACAGCAACGAGTTTGCATAGGTATGGTGACCAAATGGTCGGGGGAGTTAATGGAAATTGATAGAGAAAAGCAGGCTCAAGCTCTGGCAAAAGCCCAGCAAAGTATTGCAGATGCTGAAAAAAAACGTGAGGCAGTGCGTGTGGAAAAAGGCGTACAAACGTACCTGCAGGGCAAAAAAGACGCATTATACAGCGATGAGCTCGTTGAAAACTTGGCCTCCTATATTCTCAATAAATATATCACCGGAGAAGAGGAAGCAGCAATTATGGTTCTGGATGCATTGGGCAAAAGCCTGTGCAGTGATACTGTGGCCATTCGTGAACGTGCTTTGATGATCATCTCGGTATTTTGTGAAATTATTCTGGAAGAAGATTTTGAAGAATTTAGAGAAGTTCTCTCACGAATTCTGGTTGCATGGCTCAAGTTTGAAAAGGAGTATATAGCCGGAATAGAATTGGTCAGTTCCCAACTTCAAAAAATTATTTTGAGAATGCTCTATAGCGGGCAGTGGCACGAACTTGAAAATCTGGTCATTATCCTTGATCAGATAGTTACCGGAACAATAGCCAAAAGCAACCTGATTCGTGGAATTTCATCGAAGGTGCACGAAAATCTGGCGGAACCCGATATCCTCGATAAACTGGTAAATGTGTATCTCGACGAGAACGATGACCGACGATTGCTTGCAGAAAGCCTTTTAATGCACTTGGGTCGTCATTCAGCCATGTTTCTCGTTCAAAAGATGATTTATTGCGATAATAAAGAAGACCGATTTGCCCTGATCAGTCTTATTCCAAAGGTTGGTGAAGTAAGCATCCCGGTTCTGACTAAATGCCTTGAAGAGGAGCCGCCATGGTTTGTTATTCGTAACATCGTTCTGATCATTTCGCGTTTGGGTGATCCGAACCTTTATTCAATTGCTGAGCCATATCTTATCCATAAAGATATCAGAGTTCAGCAGCAGGTGGTTAACTGCATTGAAATGCTCGGCGGCAAACAAGCACGAAAAAGATTGCTTCAGGCAATGATGACGGTAAATGATGAGCTCAAAGGTCAGCTTGTTATCCAGCTGGGCCAAATTGACGGTAAAGATGTCGGCCTTGGTTTTCTCGACCTTCTGGATCAGCGGCATACATTTGCAGGTCATGTGCAGGATGATTTGATCCATAAGCTTTGTATTAAAGTAAAATTCTATCCTTCATTACGGGCCGTTGATGCTCTCCAAGAGTTGATCAGTGAGCGTCGGGAGCGCTATGGAAAATCAGACAAGATTGCTCTTGCGGCTGCAACGTCCCTGCAGGCAATTGAGATGAAGCTAAATGGCGATGAAGATCCAGATGAAGAGAAAGGGGAAATGGCTTTTGCTGATGAGATCAATGAAGCAATAGAAGAGATGGTTGTCGACAATGAAGACTCTTCTATTGCAGCTGAGAGACTTGCAGAATCCGCAGAGGATGAGCTTTTTTCTGTTGAAGAAATGGATGGTTTATCAGAAGGAGGCGAAATTGTCGATGGCTTCGACGAGACGGTTTCGGACTCAGAGGAGCATAGTGGTGAAGCGATTCCCTATTATTCAAGTCAAGATCATCATCTTATGGTGTGGAGCAAACTTTACGAACCTATGACGACTGAGGAGGTTAATGAACTGTTTGCCATCTTAAAGCCCGTTTCTTTTCAAGCTAACGACGAGATCGTGGTTCAGGGAGAAAAACTCAGAGATCTCTATCTTATTGACAGCGGTTTTGCTGGAATTGCACATGCAGGTGAAAAATGCGAGATTCAGCTTGCCAGTTTGCAAGCAGGCGAAATAATTGGTAGCGAAGGTTTGATTGAGGCTGTTTCTTGGTCGGTATCTCTTCGAGCTCAGACCGATCTTCAGGTTCGAGTACTTGAGTACTCGAACTATCTTAAACTGGTGAAGACGTTTCCGGAAATCACTCAAAAAATTGAAGATTACTGTACTCGCCATGATGTTGTTCCACATCTTATCAACCTTACAGGAGGTAAAGCCAAAGAGTCCATCTCCAATGATATCACCATACGTACTCATTCTCTTCTTTACGATTCGACAGGGGAGCTGGTTGAAAACGAAATTACAGGTTCATTGATTCATGTTGTTCATGGGGGATATTGTTTTACTCTACCCTCTTATCACGAAGATAATCCTGAGATTATTCTCGGTAGACAGGTTTCTTCCGAGGTTGAGCAAAGTGACGGCTCTACGAGGAAATGTTTTGGTGTTATTGCTGGAGCCGGAATTTATGAGAAAAAAGATCCGCATCTTTATGTGTATGTCAAATTTTACCATCCATTCGACTCTCCAGAATATAGCTGTAAAAGCCTGGAGATAATGTAGCTATTTTTTGAAAATGGCATATTGCCGTCCCGATGTATGGCGGCATCCTCTTATTATGGTATGTACCTCGCCTCATTGCGATGGCAATGATGTCTGAAGTAACATATCTTACATCAACACAGCCCAGTAAATCCAAAGAAGACAAAGATCTTAGTTCAAATTGTGAGTGAGATGACATGCATATAAGTAGAGGATTATTCCTCGGACTGACGACAGTCGATATTTTTTATGGTGTTGAAAACCATCCTGGAGCAAATGAGAAAGTACAGGCAACATGGCAGCTTATTTATGCCGGTGGGCCGGCGGCGAATGCCGCGGTAGCTTATGCTGCTCTTGGCAACGACAGTCATCTTGTAACTGGCTTGGGAGTGCATCCGACGGCCCAGCTTGCTGCAGCAGATCTTGCTGAATATAATGTCACGTTACATGACTTTGCAGGTTCTGCAGATTACCCTCCCATACTATCATCAATCTTGGTTAACTCTTTGACAGGGGATCGCTGCGTTGTTTATTCAAATACTGATAAACGGCTTCTTGAAAATTATCATGAAATTAATGAACTCTTAGATAATACCACGACCGTGTTATTAGACGGCTATTACTTACCTCAGGCCCGGATATTTGCAGAGGCTGCCAATCGTCGAAATGTCACCGTTATTCTCGATGGTGGGTCATGGAAAGAAGGGCTTGAGCATCTACTTGCTTATGTTGATATTGCCGTTTGCTCAGCAAATTTTCAACCGCCTGGTTGTTGCACTGCTGACGACGTATTTACTTATTTTGCTCACCATAAGGTAGATTGCTGTGCTGTGAGCAATGGAGGGGAGCAGGTTGTGGGATGTGAGGGGAGGACGAGCTGGACTATAGATGTACCAGCGGTACATGCAATTGATACCCTGGGAGCCGGAGACATATTGCATGGCGCTTTTTGCCACTATATTGCCTCGCTGCCATTTAAAGAGAGTCTTGAGCGTGCTGCAAAAATAGCATCTGACTCTTGTTGTTATCATGGAACCAGACAGTGGATCAGGCATCTGCAGTAATTTCGTATACTGAAGACATCTCGAAAAATGCTTGCACGTATAGAAAAAGAGGAGTTGGATTAAATGCTTATTTCACTTTAAGAAAAGTCTAATACGGTCAATACCGAAGAGGGTGCGATATGGTGAAAAAGAAAGAAACTGATGATATTGGCGACAAACTTGTGAATGCGCTCAGAAATCCACAACATTCGGAGAGTCAAGAGAGTTTCGGAAGAGCATTAGAAATAACTAAAGCCTATGCAGGATCAGGGAATGTGACTCATTACAGCGCAGTTGCCCGCCTCTTTTATGATCTTTTTGAAATGTTTGAAACGGGAAGAGATCCAAGGGATAAATAAGTCGAGCCTTTTGCAAAATGATGATTTTCGTTCAAAGTCAAGGCATGCAAAAAATTTTGCCGCAGGCATATAATTGATATTCCAAGAATAAAATTTTAATCATAACGCAGAGGTTGAACGAAAAGGGCGTTTTGCAAGTGGCTCAAGTGGTTTATTATATCTGCGTTAGCTTATTCAGCGGTGTCAAACGATCTTAAAAGCAGACCGGTATCATGAAAATAGAAGCTCAGAATACCTCTGATAATAAGATTTTCAGAAAATTGGTAACCTTCTACAGAAAGGCCGTGAAAAAGACGTATAGTTGCCAAGGTAACACTACAGGTATGTTTCAGATTATCATATTTATTGCCGTTTTCTTTGAAGCCGGGATGGGTTCCGGAAAATATAGCCTCAATATCATGGTGAAAAGAGGTAATGTATGCTGATCAACTGACGGACTAATTTGCTCGATGAGCACCAATAATTCATCAAGCGGCTCTGCCGTTGCTCCTGAGTTAAATATTCTGAACAGTTGGTTGGCTGAATTCAGTTTTTTCCTTCCGCGAGATTCTGAATTTCTGATTGTTTTGCCTGACAATACACATATGGTGCTGCAGCATGTCAAAATTGGTCGAGTTTTCAAAATTTATAGACTAAGTATTTGTTAAAGGGCAAGGTTTTCTTATTTGCTGCGTTGGAAGGGATTCGTAGATCATGACAATAATGTATAATTGGACATTATTTTTTTAACACGTTACAATGGCTGTAGGTTATTGAATAATAATGACAATATATAATGGGTTAACGACACGTACTAGGTAAGATTGCATGGAAACGGAACAAAACGGCGTAGCTACAATTCTTGTTGTTGATGATGACGAGTTGGTAAGAAAAACTCTCAGTGTTCTTGTTTCATCACTCGGATACAACTGCCTTGTGGCCTCTGATGGTATTGAGGCTACGGAGATGCTGCAATCGAAGCATTGTGACCTCGTTCTTTCCGACATAAAAATGCCGAATATGGACGGCCTGGAGCTTTTAAAGCATATCATCAGGCACCATTCAGGTACAGATGTTATTATTGCTACAGGCTACAACGAAACAGCAAGTTATGCTGATGTTATCAGAGCCGGAGCACTCGATTTTATTAAAAAACCAATAGACCAGGCAGAACTTGAGGCCAAACTTGCCCGGGCCTTGCGAGAGAGGCACATGATCCGCAAGCTTGAGACATTATCGATGTGTGATGGGCTCACCTCCCTCTTAAACAGACGCGCTTATGATTTGCGCTTCCCCCGCGAAGTTGAGCGTGCTCATCGCCAGAATTATTCACTCTACCTGGCAATTGTCGACGTGGATAACTTCAAAGATTACAATGATACATTTGGTCACAATGAAGGCGACAAAGTATTGATTGCCTTGAGTGATACTATCAAAGAATGTACGAGAAACAGTGTTGATCTATGTTTTCGTCTTGGCGGGGACGAATTTGCCGTATTACTGCCTCAGACGACGGCAACCCAGGCAACTGAGATTGTCCAACGAATCCTGCTAAAGTTTGTGGAAAGCAATTTTAACGGTACAACCTTGTCAATAGGTATTGTCTCCTGCAAGCGCGATAAAGATGTCAGTGCTGAAGAGGATCTGGCTCAGATGCAGAAACGCGCTGATCAAGCAATGTATGATGCCAAGCATTCCGGGAAAAATTGTGTGATCTGTCGCATTTGACCGGAAATTTCTCGTGCCTCAATAATCAGCCTATGTCCAATGCATTTTTATGAAAGGAAAGATCTGGCGCAACCGGATAGTCGGCATTAAAGCAGGCGAGACAAAAGTCATTCATAGTCATTCCCGTGGCTTCAACCATCCCTTCGATACTGAGGTAGTAGAGTGAGTCTAAGCCGAGGTAATCGGCAATTATTTTTACCTCATTGTTTGAGGCAATGAGTTCTTTCGTAGAAGGAAAGTCAATACCATAATAGCAAGCATGTCTTGTTGGCGGACAGCTGACCAGCATATGAACTTCTTTAACACCAGCATTTCTTAAGGATTGAATCCTGCTTTTTCCTGTTGTTCCCCTGATAATTGAGTCTTCAATTATAATGACCCGCTTTCCCTTAATAAAGGAATGCACCGGGTTCAACTTGACCCGTACGTTAAAATCTCGCATGGTCTGGGTGGGTTGAATAAATGTTCGTCCGACGTAATGATTTCTGATCACACCGAACTCTAATGGGATGCCTGACTCATGCGAATAGCCGATAGCTGCGTAATTCCCAGAATCAGGAAAAGGCATGACAAAATCGCCATCAACGAAGTGTTCACGAGCAAGAATTCGCCCCATATGCTTTCTTGTCTCATAAACATTGATTCCAAAAATATCAGAATCAGGCCGGGCGAAGTATACGTGTTCAAAAATACAAAATGAGGTTCGCTGCTCAGGCCATGGGTAGATAGAATTTAGTTGTCCATCCCGGCAGATCAAAATCTCTCCCGGTTCGATGTCTCTGATGTATTTCGCTTCTACAAGATCCAATGCACACGTTTCAGAAGCTACGATGTAACCGCCATTGCTGAGCTTACCAAGGCAAAGCGGTCTGAAACCATTGGGGTCTCTTACGGCAATGAGGGTGTCCTGGGTAATCAGCAACATTGAAAAGGCACCTTTGACCGCAGTGAACGTTTCCTGCAACCTGTCTTCAAGGGATTCGCCGGCAGATCGAGCGATTAAATGAAGAATGACTTCACTGTCCATTGTTGTCTGGAAAATTGAACCTTGCATTTCCAGATCCTGGCGCAGCTTTATTGAGTTAACCAGGTTTCCATTATGGGCAACGGCCAGAGTCTTGCCTTTGTGGGTTACGAGTAAAGGCTGTGCATTTACTAGATTGGAAGCACCGGTAGTTGAATAACGGACATGCCCGATCGCTAGATTGCCGGAAAGATTCTGCAGCGTCTGTTCTGAGAAGACATCAGGAACCAGGCCCATTTCTTTATGTATGCGGACCTGCTTACCATCGGAGGCGACAATCCCGGCACTTTCCTGCCCCCGGTGCTGGAGAGCATAGAGGCCAAAATAGGTGAGTTTGGATGCATCATGATGATTAAAAATACCACAAACACCACATTCGTGTTTTGGTCGCAATGAGGAGGTTTGTGTTGCCGGAAGCGCTTGGTTGGAACGTGTCATGTAAAGAGTACCAGGTTACCGGTAGAATAGATCAACCCTTCAGTTTCAAACTCGTTAGATTAGATTGATTAGAAGCTATTGACAAAAATGAAAAAGGCACAAAGCGTAAGCAACCTTTGTGCCTTCTGTAGGAGCCGTTAGGCAATTCTTATAATAAGTGGTGGATAAATTCAACAAGAAAGAATCTCAGTCGACTCTTTTCCATGAAACGAAATGCGAGTATTTGGACCATGAATCGATTTTCTCAACTTGCTTGAGTCAGGTTTGGTCTACTCAGTTGCAATACAATAGAGTAATTCGGTGAGACTAATCATATCATTAAGGTCAAGGCGTTCATCTGTTGTGTGTACCTTATCCATACCGGTAGCAATAATAGCAGTAGAGAGGCCATAACCATTGTAGATATTGGCATCACTGCCACCGCCCGCGAGCACTAAAGAGATGTCTCTATTTAGTTTCTGGCCTGCTGCCACAACCGTTGTGACGACAATATCGTCCTCAGACAGTCGCATGGCCGGGTAATCGGCATTAACCTCGAAATTCACTGACGGTTGCTGGATTTCACTATCTCCTGGAACCGGCCACTCAGCGGCAGTTTTCGCAAACGCAGATTTGATCTCTTCGGTGTACTCTGCGAGCTTGGACATGGAATGACTGCGAACTTCCCCTCTAATTTCAAGATGTTCAGGTATGATGTTTGTGGCAACGCCACCACTTATGATACCAATATTGGCTGTCGACTCTTCATCAATCCGGCCTAATCTCAGTTTCGTTATCGCTTTTGCAGCTACGAGAAAGGCACTGAGACCTGCTTCAGGGTTTATTCCGGCATGGGCAGCAGTGCCATGAACGTCGATTTTCATTCTATTGGCAGCAGGTGCACCAACAATGAGTTTGTCTATCCCGTTTGAATCGAGTGCGTAACCAAAACGGGCCTGAAGTGGTTTATGATCAAGAAATTTGGCCCCAAGCAGTCCGATTTCCTCACAGGTTGTAAAGATAAGTTCAAGGGTACGATGGGCTATATTGTTTTCCTTGATCAGCGAGATGAGTTCAATCACAGGAGCAATGCCGGACTTGTCATCACCGCCCAGGATTGTTTCTCCTTTGCTCGTAAAAATGTCGCCGTCCTGTTCCACTTTGACGTCATCGCCAGGCTGAACCGTATCCATGTGGCAGGCAAAAAAAACAGGGGTTGAATCGGTGGTACCGTTTATACGAATGATGAGATTTCCGCATTCAGATCCTGTATGGACTGCCGAGTCATCTTCAACTATAAAATCTGCCCCAAGAGAAGAAAATGTGTCCTTCAGGTAAAGAGCAACATTCTGTTCCTTTCGGGAGGGACTGCTGAGCTCGCATAAAGTTACAAATGTTTGCGCAAGTCGTTCTCTGTTGATCGTGATGTTCATTGTTGTGTCCTGTTATGATTCAGAGTTGTTCGAGAAGAACTACTGCATGGCAGCTCATTCCTTCTTTTCTGCCTGTAAAACCCATGTGCTCTGTAGTTGTTGCCTTAATGCTAATGCATGTCATGTCCGTGAGGGAGTATTTCGCAATGTTTTCACGCATTTCCTTTACAAATGGTGCTATTTTAGGGACTTGGCATACGATGGTCATATCAGCATTGGCAAGCTTAAATTTTTCAGCAGCTGCCAAAGAGATAACCTTTTTCAATAGAATTAATGAGCTGATGTCTTTAAAAGCATTGTCATTGTCGGGAAAATGGCGGCCCAGATCTCCGAGACCACAGGCTCCGAGGATTGCATCGCAAAGTGCATGGGTAAGGACGTCGGCATCAGAATGCCCGGCGAGACCAAGACCGAAATCAATTTTTACTCCTCCAAGGATCAGTTCTCGCCCTTTTTCGAAACGATGAGCATCAAATCCGTGGCCGATTCGAACTGCAGGCGAGTGGCTATTCATAATAACGTTGGCAAGATTGAGATCTTCAGGCGTGGTTATCTTGATATTTGTTTGCTCTCCTGCCACAAGTCGGACGGGTATGTTTGCTTGTTCCAGGAGTGTTGACTCATCAGTTACATCATTGTCATGGTTTTTTGCAAATGCTTTGATCAGGAGTTTTTTCTGCGCCGCTTGCGGGGTTTGTGCTTGCCAGATGCCTTCTCGGTCGAAGGTAGATTCAACGAAGTGGTTTGACGTTTCCCTTTTAAGCGTGTCTCTTGATTGAATAGCAGCAATAGCTGCGCCCGATTTTACCGTTTCATGGTAACATCGTTCAATAAGATCAGTTGAGACAAATGGCCGGGCCCCATCGTGCACGAGCACAATGTCAATTGCAGCATCAACCGCGTCAAGCCCGGCACGAACTGAATCTTGCCTGCGACGTCCTCCTGCGATAACAGTAACAGCGTCAAGAGATATACGGTGATTCTGCAGCAGGATTTTGGTTTTTGCAATATGGGTCTGAGGCACGGCAATTATTATCTGGTTGA
>JABDPQ010000028.1 GCA_013042695.1 Desulfobacterales bacterium
AGCCGGTCAGTTGACACTCGAAAATGTCGATTTTGACCCGGAAATAACCGCTCATGATGTATGTGAAATGATCCGGCCACGGGCAAGCGGTGATAAACTGGAAGTTCTCTGCAGAATAGGCGAAGAAGTCCCTGCAAATGTCAACGGAGATCCGGGACGTTTTCGTCAGGTTCTGATTAATTTATTAGGAAATGCCGTTAAATTCACCAAAAAAGGAGAGATCGAACTCTCAATTAAGGTCGAAAATGAAACAGACGAAACTATCACCCTTCATTCAGCAATCAGAGACACAGGTATTGGCATCCGTGAAGACAAACACGAAGACATCTTCGTAGCATTTAAGCAGGCAGATGGATCAACAACGAGAGAATATGGCGGAACAGGACTTGGCCTGTCGATATGTCGAGAAATCTCTTCTTTAATGCAAGGAAATATATGGGTCGAAAGCAAACCGGGGCAGGGAGCAACCTTCCATTTTACGGCCGTGATGAGAAAATCTGCCTCTCAGCCCAAACCATTTACAGCCTCCGAAAACCTGCTGGGTAAACGAGTACTTGTTGTCGATGACAATATTGCCAACAACGAAATTTTAAAGTCTATCCTTGAGCATAGTGGCATGATCGTCACCACCCTTACTGATGAATCAAAGACGATTGCTATCCTGCATCAGGCGCACCTCGGTCACAAACCGTTTGATCTTGCTATTGTCGATATATTCCTGCCTACTCTTAGCGGCTATGAGCTCGCCTCGTCGATTAGACAAAACGAAGCAGCCATCAAGTCCATTCCCTTGTTGGCCTATACCTCATCTTCCGAAAAGATTGCGGCTCGATGCCGGGAGGCTGGTTTCTCCGCATTTTTAAGTAAACCTGCCAGGCGCGCAATTTTATTCAAGACCATTGCCAAGATTCTCTCATCAGACTCCATAGCCGAGCAAAAGCTGCCTACGACGTCGATGATCACGCAATATTCTGTCAGAGAAGAGATCAAGCAATCTGCGCGCTTGCTGCTCGCCGAGGATAATCTGGTAAATCAAAAACTTGCCACAATGATGCTCGAGAAAGCCGGCTATACCGTGGAGGTCGTTGATAACGGCAAAATGGCCTTGGATACTTTCTGCCAAAAACCGGATCAATTTGATATTGTACTCATGGATGTTCAAATGCCTGAAATGGATGGACTAGAGGCCACCAGACAGATCAGGACCAGAGATCGCGAGATCCCGATTATTGCGATGACCGCAAATGTCATGAAGGGTGACAGGGAAATATGTCTTGATGCCGGTATGAACGACTATGTCTCAAAACCGATTAAGCGAGATACCATCTTTAAAATCCTTGAAAAATGGCTCTATGATTAATCAGCATTGATGAAAAATCATCCAGCAACCCAAAACAAGAAGGCTGATAAGCTTACCAGATGGGCCGATGAGCCGACCGTTCGGCAGTCAGGGCCTCGCTTCTGGATACATAAGATAGTCAGGATTATCTTGATCACTATCCGCGAGGCAGAAATTAATACCCTCACACTGCGCTCGGGTTCCCTCACCCTTGCTATTCTGCTTTCCATGGTTCCGATGCTCGCATTGAGCACTGCTGTAGTAAAAGGACTCGGCGGCGGCAATCAGCTGCAAGAGGTGGTGTACCACTATATTGACAGCCTCGAGCAGTCTGCTCCGGTAATTTTCACAAGTCCTGGAGAAGACGCTGAGCAAGAAAAATCTGACTCGGGTGCGCCCCCTGCAGCAGGACTTACTGAACATCTGCGTTCTGCTGCCAACAAGATCTTCGATTATGTCAACCGAACCAACTTTGCAACCCTCGGCTCGTTTGGTATGCTCGGTGTCTTTCTCTCTGTCATCCTGGTTCTCAATCAGATAGAAACGGCGATGAATACCATATGGCATGTAGAGGCCGGTCGCTCGCTCTTGAGAAAAATTTCAGACTATCTGACGTTAATGATATTAATGCCTCTTTCCCTTAATGTCGCTCTGGCAGCCGGGACTATTGTAGAATCCCAGGCTCTAACCCAGCATCTCAACGACTTTGTCCCAGGTGCCTGGATTCGATTCCTTCTGCTTGACGGCATACCCGTCTTCTTCCTAACGCTTACACTCTATATTCTCTATATATTTTTCCCAAACACAAAACCAAAATTCATACCGACGATAATCGGAGCATTACTGGCGGGGTTTCTCTGGTTCGTTACCCAGAACCTCTACATCAGCCTGCAAATCGGAGTTGCTAAATACAATGCCATCTACGGCTCATTTGCCACTTTTCCGCTCTTTCTTGCCTGGATATACCTGGGTTTGCTGTTTGTACTGCTAGGAGCCCAGTTAGCCTATGCGATTCAGAATAACCGGCGATACCAACTCGTTGAGAAATCGACTGCTCCGACAATACGATTAAGCGCGGCTCTTGACATGTGCTCCCTGGTGTGTAGGCGATTTCTCGAACAGAAAGGAACAACTTTAGACGATGTCTTGACGGCCTACCCTTTTTACGAAACCAGGATGCTCGAACGGGTTCAAACGAGACTGATTAAAGAAAACATCCTGCACCATTCCAAAGAAACACATGAACTTTTGCCGTCTCGTCCTCCTGAATTGATTACTCATCAACAGATCGTGGAGGCGTCCCTGGGAACTGAATTACCTGATAGCGAGGGAGGTAAACAAAGTGCGGCAGCAGTGCAGGCAGCATCCGGAGCAGTTGCCGCAGCCAGGGTCAAAGACGATGAAAATGGTTCTGAGATTCTTTCTAAGATAAAAGATCCACCCCCATCGCCATCTTAACTAAGGTGGCTGCGTAAATTGTTGTTTCTGGGCATATCCTTGGACTCGCCGATATCAGGCCTTATGTGAGCATCACTGCACTCGGGAAGCTCAATATAGAACGTCGTGCCTGAATCGCGCTCCGACTCGACATGAATGGTACCATGATGCGCATTTAAAATATCCTGGCAAAAAATAAGACCGAGGCCACTGCCTTTCTCGCCGCTCGTGCCTCTGCTGCTCGTTTTCACGTCAGCCTTAAAGAGGTTTTGGAGATAGTCTTGACTCATCCCTTTGCCATTGTCCCTGACAGCAATCATCATCGGCCGATCAGCTTCGGGGATGAGTACCTCGATCTCTCCGCCCTTCTCATTAAACTTTACAGCATTGGAAACAAGATTGTTCAAGACCACGAAATAGAGGTACTTATCGGCATAGAGCATGGATTCTGCTGGAATATAATTGATGATGCGGATGCCTTTTTCAAATGCAAGATGGCTAAAATTCTGCAGAACCTCATCGGCCATCTCGGAGACGTCAAAAAAACTCCTGTCAAGCTTGACTTCCGCCTTCTCGAATCTGTCCATTGAGAGCAGATCATCAATCATCTGCAGCATTCGGTGACCATTTTCAACGATATTTTCCAGGAACTGCTGATGCGCCCGATGAGAAAAGGTTTCACGCTCCAGAATACGCCTGATCATCTGAATAATTGAGAAAAACGGAGATTTAAGGTCATGAGCAACCAATGCCACAAAGCGGCTGCGAATACCTGCAGCGAGATCAGCTTGCCGGCGCGCTTCCTGAAGAAAATGCTGCAGTTGTTTTTGCTCGGTAATGTCGGTGGCAATTTCAAGCCGTACGTATTTGCCCGTTGACCACATGACGGCCTGGTCCTTGGCTGCATACCATTTTTTGTTAAAAGGATTTTGATATTCCCATTGGTATGGCTGTGCCGGTTTGCCGTCCTGGTCGAGAAGCTTGTCATTGCTGCAAAACTCGCAAGGGCCATCTTTGCTTGCATGGATATACTGCCAGCAGTGCCTGCCAACAGGGTCAAAACCAAACAAATTTATCAAATATTGGTTAGCATACAGTATTTCATG
>JABDPQ010000746.1 GCA_013042695.1 Desulfobacterales bacterium
TCCCAGGTGCGAGCTCCAAGTATCAAACCATCCGATCCGAACCAAATTTTCCCACGGTGCACCGAACCCTAAAAATCTAGTTCTTCATTTTTAATCATTTCAATTCCCATTCCGCAGCTTTCTGCGGCATAACGTTTTGTGTGTATGTGCAGTAGCGGATTAGAAGCACTTTTCTTCTCGTTTATCACAAAGTCTTTTAGAAGCAAAGACCTTCGATTTACAGCTTCAACCGCTATTGCCACATACGTAAGCGTACGGGCACGTGCATTACACCTATACTGAAGAGGTCATTCTTGTTCTATCGGATTGAAGAACTGATAATTGGATAAGGGCAGTAACTCTGATAATTGAGTGACCTTGTGTTCATTGATGCGGTGTAATACATCTGATAGCCATGCTCTGGGTTTAATATTATTTAACTGGCAAGTGGCAAACATGGAGTAGAACAACGCTGCCATCTCTGCACCCTGGTGAGATGCGGCGAACAAATAATTCTTACGACCAAGAGCTAAGGGTCTTATTTGTCCTTCTAGTAAGTTAGTGTCAGGATGCCAACGGCCGTCTTTGATGAATTGGGTCAATTTATTCCAGCGCTTGAGGGTATACTTCACTGCTCGATTAAAGGGGTTACTGGTTAGATCTGGTCTGTGTTGTTCAAGCAGGTATTTATGCAATTGATCGAGCAGGGGCTTAGTTTTATGCTGTCGAGTTGTGTGGATTTTGGTGTGGTCAAGATGGTCTTGTTTCATCTGCCGCTCCAACATATAGATTTCTTGGATTATTTTTAGCACATGACTTGCGCGTTGTTCATCAAAGTCCTTGGCTGCGTCAAACTTTCGTCTGGCATGCACTAGACAATTCAGATGAGTTACCTCCTTTTCAGCTCCCTTGGTGTCGTAGCTTACATTGCCGTCGGTTTGTAAGCATCCTTTAAAACCACGTAGTCCTTCCAGAATATTTATCTTCTCCTTGGTCTTAATGTAATCAAAGACTACTAATCCGCTTTCGGGATTCACTTTCACCAGCATTTGACCTTTACGAGCTGCGCCAGGATTATCCTTTGTCAGTACTGGAATACTAGATTCATCTGCCATCAAATAATCTGCGGTCAGTACTTTTTTTGCTGCCACCTCATACACTGGCTTCAATTTGTGGGCCACTCGTTTGACAGAGTCTAGTAACGTTGATCTAGGTAGAATAACATTTTCGCGGGCATACATCTTGCTCTGTCGGTACAAGGGTAAATGATCAATATACTTACTGACCACCACGTGACTGGCTAAGCTTTCTCCAATATTGCTTTTTGCAAACAGGCAGTCGTAGGGTGCAATATGAATGGTGGAGTCGGCATCTACATATTTTGGACGGATCATTCGATCTACGTATAGTTTTATGTCAATACCATATTGTTCAGTTACTACCTCACCGATCCTAGTCATCTCGCTAGTGTCTACCTCCGGCTCTAGTATTCTTTCTTGCCGAGGGATATGAGCTGGAATTTGCTGACGTTTATGCTGCGATGATTTGCTGCTTTTTTTACTTGCTTTCTCCTGTACAACAGACTCTGATTCTGAATCGGGAAAAAGTGTATCCACGTTTGGAGGATCAGAACTAATAAACCGTTCCGATTTTACTCCTTGAATCAATCGTATCAGTTCATTATTTTGAGACTTCAGCTGGGCATTTTCATGGCGTAACTCGCCGTTTTCCGACAACAATTCTTCCTTTGAAAGATCCTTCATCGCCATACTGTAAAATACCACTTTCAATGCATATATTACTATTTACGATAATATATTTGCAAAAATATTACGCCCGAATTCCAACCCCGGATTTATATCTCTTCCGGTGCTGTATAGTCGTAAGTTTGATCCCCTCCAGCATCATTACCAATGTTGAAATCGATAGCTGATTGCTCCCTGTTGCCGGGATTTCAATAGTGCCACGCTCTAATCTTTTATAATAGATTAGATAGCCTGTTCGATCCCAGACTAATATCTTGATCAGTGTCCTGCGCTTATTAATAAAAACATAGCCATCACCATTCATCGGATCCCGTTTTAGCTCATTGTTGACTATGCCACACAAGCCACGAAAACTCTTCCTCATGTCCACCGATGATCGATACAAATAAAAACGCTTGATTCCACTAAGGCCTATCATCCTAGTAAAAGTTCTCTTAGGTAATTGGCAGGTGGCCTACAACTAAATCTTATTACACCCTCCCCAAGTATTACCTCAGTACCTACGTCGGTAACCTCAGCATCGACTAATTCTACGAAGCATCCTTCATGCTCAGATCTATACTTCCTTACCCAATACCAGAAAGTTCCTTCTCCTAAATTCTGCTCTTCGCATAAATCCTGCTTACTCACATCACCCCTTTCATAGGATTCAACTAACGGATACATTTGCTCTTTGGATCGTCTCATTCCTTTTGATCCCAAAGCTCCAATTCTAAGACCAATCCTACAATATGCTCATACCCGGACGCTTACGTTTGGAGGCATCGCTTTTAGCAGTTGACCAGTCAATTGACCCGCCACCGCATCAAATGCAAGATGAGTATTGTTTCGATGGCATGCATCATTTAATTCTCGCTCTAATCCTGCTTCACTACTGTTCAGAACAATGTCAGCTCCTTGGGCCTTAAGAAGATCCACTTGCGCATCTCTGCGAACCACATTTATTATTTGAATTCCTTCGCTTCGCCCCAGCCTGTTCACCATATGGCCTAATGAGCTTGCTGCAGCAGTCAATGCAATGGCTATAAAAGTGCTGGCCGTCAGGGGGTTTACAATAGACATTGCTCCTTGCTCTAAACTCAAGAACTCATTCAACGGCAATACGCCTCCCCTAACGCTTTTAACTACATACTCAGACCAAACAC
>JABDPQ010000317.1 GCA_013042695.1 Desulfobacterales bacterium
GTTATGGGCTGCTTCTTCGATATTGGCGGTTTCATCAATAACCATGGTAGAGTTGCCTTGGCCAGCCGCATAGGCAGGTTTTCCAGACATATGAGCCGATTTCGCCATGGCCGGGCCACCGGTTGCGATAGTTAGATCACAGATGGCCATCAGTTCCTGGGCCAAGGGGATAGAGGGCTTTTCAGCACAGACATAGAGGTCTTCTGGCAAACCGATTTTTTTAAGGGCCTTACGCATTACCCTGACGGTCTCAATGGTTGTTTGTTTTGCTCGTGGGTGTGGAGAGAAGACTACACTATTTTTTGCTTTGAGAGCGTAGATGCCCATGCCTGGAGGGGTAAGTGCAGGATTTGTGGTCGGCACCAAGGCGGCTACCACTCCTACTGGTTTAGCATATTTGACCAAGCCTTTCTCCGGGACTTCCTCGACGATACCTACGCTCTTCTGGCGCAGTGCATCGCGGAGCACTCCTTTGATTTTAAAACGCTTATTTGGTCGACCTTCCCAGTCTCCCAGTCCGCTTTCTTCGACCCCCATGCGTGCCAGCCGGGTAAAGGTCTTTTCATTAGCGGTCGCCCATGCCACAGCCTGTATGGCATGGTCAACCTCAGCTTGGTCAAGATTTTCAATCTGTTTTTGCGCTGCTCGTGCCCGTTCGAGCAGTTCCTGTGCGTATTGCTTTTCTTCCTCGGTTATTGGACGTGCCATGGTTCTGTCTCCTTGCTTACACTTGAGTTCAAAGGCCTGATACCTGTTGTTTAGATTTATCCATTGGTGCTGCCCGATCAATTTTATTCGGCGATCAATAAAGCAGTGCAGAACCATGCCCTACATTTTTTTACATGAAAAACCAGAATTAGCCCTAAAATAGAACTCTATTCTGTTGGATAGGATACACCTGCGTTTCATATCTGTCAATAAAATAATTCAAGGCAGCTCTGGATCCAGTTGGTAATGGCAGGAGAATTATTTGATTTAGTAAATAAAAATTTAAAATTATTGTAATTTATCGGAAATATGAGCGGTAAAGGATACGGTGCTGAGCCGAGCAAATAATTATAGCTGGCATAACTCACGGTAGAGATTTGCAAGCACGTAACAGGGGTGTCGGTTATCGGGAAGGGGATCCGAAATGATGTCGGAAGAGAGTGAACAGGCGAGGGGGTATCACTATTATACGACTACGAACTAAAAGGAGGTGACGGATCCTGAATATTGCACGACGTGCAATCTGATAGGCCGACCCTGGCTATCTTCACGGATATCCATACTCAGGCGCGCTAATCAAGATTTCCATGGGAAGTATAAACGCAATTGAAATCGTATAATGGCTCTTAGGCAAAAATTCAGAGCTTAGGCGTTAAAAGATGTTCCATATTATCTGACCACAGGGATCTCTGGCCCTGATAAAAGGTTTCCACTAGCAAGTTTATACGCTGCTCCTCCATCTGAGGCATACACTATACAGATACTATTTCTGTACACCTTATCTAATGGTGATATACTATGGGCTGCTCAATGGTTCTTGTTTGATCTCACAATTTACTGCACTGTATTGTTGGGCGCACCTTTCAACTATAGTCTTTTACAGGATTTATAGAGCGCAATGGTCCTTACCACTTCAAGCCTAGTCATTCTGACGATATCTGTTTTCTGCTGTTCCGTCATAACAGGAATGATGGGGATGGCCGGTGGAGTGCTTTTCCTTGGAATTCTGGCCTCTTTTGTTGAAACAACATACATTGTACCAATATATGCCGCGGTGATGATCGTTAGCACCGGGTCCCGGTCAATTCTTTTCCGCAGGCATATCAATTGGAAGATTGCTTCCCGTTATATCATTGGGCTCCTCCCCGGAGCATTCCTTGGAATCTATGTGTTTCAACTCTTACCCAAAGACATAATAAAACTGTCCATGGGAATCTTTATCATGGTCGCGATCTTTTTGCCGGTTACTAAAAAGGAAGATCGCCTGGATATTGGGATATTTGTACCAGTTGGTCTGGTAGCAGGTTTTTTCGGAATTTTCTTCGGTGCGAGCGGCCCGTTCACCTCTTCTTTTTATATCCGGCAGGGAATCATCAAGGAGGCGTTGATAGCTACAAAGGCATCGTGTGCATTACTGGAGCACATATTGAAAATCATTCTATTCGGCCTGATCGGGATAAACGTGCTGGCATATGGTGGTACCCTATTATGCCTGGCATTAGCTGTCATACCAGGTATATACATAGGCAAGCGATTGTTGAACAAAGTTTCCGACAGGGCATTTCTGATAGCCTTTAAAGTTCTCCTCTTTTGTCTGGCCTTACGAATTATCGCTATACAGATTCATAAGATATTTTTTGCATAAGGGAACCTGTCCACATTACACGCAAGCGGGGTTCTGATGGTCTGATCCTATTCTGCTGGAACTGCTATTATTCCTCAACGGCGGCTGTTGGGCCGTTTTTCTTTCGACGATATTCCATGACATACGGAATGGCTAGAGAGATAAGCAGGAAGACCCATAGGATGTTGCCGATTGTTGAAGAGAAAATTACAGTAACATCGCCCATGGACATCTTCATGGCGCGCAAAAAGTACATTTCCATTAAAGGTCCCAGGATAACGCCTATCAGAATTGCCGCGACATGATAGCCTGTCTTGCGGGCGACATAGCCAATCACGCCAAAAACCAGAGCCAGGTTCATATCAAATAAGTATCCCCTGGGTACAAATGATCCGACCAGGGTAAACGCAATAATAACTGGGGCCAGGTAGACAGTAGAAACAATAGTGATATTTGACATATAGCGTGCAAGAGGCAATACTGTCAGGGCCATTAACGCGTACGTTACTGCCATTGCAGCAAACGGTCCAAATGCCAGATCCGGGTAACTCATAAAGAGATCTGGCCCAATGGTTACGCCATGATACTGTAGGACAACCAACATGATAGCCGCTGTCGCTCCTCCTGGGATACCGATTACGAGCAACGGGACAAGAGTACCGGATGTTACTCCGTTGTTGGCGGATTCAGGAGCAATCAATCCTTCAACATGACCAGTGCCGTAGAGTTCAGGCGTCTTGGAAAATGTCTTGGATTGTTGATAGGCGACAAAGGACGCGATAGACGCACCTGCTCCAGGTATAACGCCAATCACCAGGCCAATCAGGCTGTTCCACGTAATATGCCACCATTTTGACAGCGCTATGCGAAGACCTTCAATCGTCTGTGTCCATCCGGTTAGTTGAACACCTTTCTCCTTATCCACAACGATCTGCCGTTTTTCGATAAATACAAAAGCTTCAGAAACAGCAAACAATCCTACAAGAGCCGGGATCAATGGCACCTTGTCATAAAGCTCTAGAAAACCGAAAGTGCCCCGTGGTGTCTCGTAAACAACATCCGCGCCAATAAAACCGATCATCAATCCGAAAAAACCAGCAATGAGGCCTTTCAAAGTGTCTTTGGCAGCGATTGTTGCGATCAGGGAGATACCGAAAAACATGATTACTATCATCTCGACACTGTGCAGATAATACGCAACCTGTGAGAGCCAGGGCAACGCGACTAGGGCGATGATCGTGGTGAAGAGGCCGCCAGCAATCGAGGCAACGAAGGACATCGTCAGCGCTTGCTGCCCTCTTCCTTTCTTGGTCATGGGATATCCGTCAAGCGGTGTTGCTGCGGCTCCAGCGGTCCCGGGTATATTGAATAATATAGCCGGTATACCTGCTCCCATTCGGGATGAAGCATAGAGGGCAACCATAAAAGTCAGGCCAACCTCCGGTGCCATTGCCAGAGTCAGCGGTAACAAAATAATTATCGTATTGGCCGCACTGAAACCAGGGAGTGCTCCGACTATGAGACCAATAAAGATGGCGGGGATAATGACCCACCAATAGCTGAAGGTACGAAGAAACAGTTCACCGAAGAAGACGAGATCATGATCCATTTTAAAAGAGTCCCTCCATGAGCTTTTCGAAGGGGCCCGAGGGAAATCTGGTCTTGAAGGCGACGATGAATAACAAGTAGCCTCCTAAGGTCAGGATAGTTGAAAGAAAAAAAATAATCCGCCATTTTTGCCTACCACCCAATAACAGCATGGCAAGGCTCAGGAAGAAGAAAGTGGTAATGGTAAATCCGAGAGTGGATACAGCAAAGATATAGCTGATCGTTAAACCTAAGAGAGCTATCCGTTTCCCAACAAAAGATCTCGGTTCCAATAGTGTGTCGAAATTAAAAGCTCCGCTGCCGGTATATAGTGCTCGAACAGACTTGATGATGAACAAGATGACTAAAAGAATGAGGATTGAGCCGACAATCAGGGCGGAGACTTGCGCAGTCCACGGAACATCAACAATGGTAGAGAAATAGTAGATGGTGAAACAAAGAGCAGCAACGGGGAGCAGTAATTCGCTGCCAATCGATTTTATCTCAGTTTGGACATTTTTCTTTTTTTCCGTCACAAGCGGTACTCCTAGAGTAGAATGATTATTCCATAGAGCCACTTGCAAAACGCCCTTTTCGTTCAACCTCTACGTTATGCTTAAATTTTTATCCTCGGAATATCAATTATATGCCTGTGGTAAAAAATTTTCGCATGCCTTGACTTTAAACGAAAATCATCATTTTGCAAAAGGCTCCATAGCAAGGAATTTTCTTACTGGATCCTCCTTCGATGGTAGGTCGGCGCACACTGCCATCAAAACTCAAGAGCAAACGAATCATTAGATTGCTGCACTCGTGAAAATATTGCAACAAATGTTTTTTCGTGTTCGCGCTCTCGCATGTATGGCTATTTCGGTTTTTGATTCAATCTGATCCAGGTAGTATGGGATCAGGGTGAATCGGCGGCTGCTTTCCCTTCAATAGGGGGGAATGCTTGTCACCTGGTCGTTTAAGGGGAGCCGTTTTTGGAGTTAAAATTAATTTATTCTTCAAAGTATTTCCCGATTAATCCATATTGTTCCATCGATAATGAAGCTTTTGTTCAAGGGGCTTCAGGCGGCCCAAACAGGTTGGTTGACCTGGAAGGTTGCTGCGTTATTGTAACTTTCAGGAAATGATTGGGCTCAATTAAAATCAATCACGAGCAGCAAGATATCCAGGAGGGACTATGAAAAAAATTAAGGTTATTACCCCCATCGTCGAGCTTGACGGAGATGAAATGGCGCGTGTCATGTGGGCCTGGATCAAGGACTTACTGATTTTGCCTTATGTGGATATCGATCTGGTGTATTTCGACTATCATTTGAAAAATCGAGACGCGACCGAAAATAGAATATTATTTGATGCAGCTGAGGCCATCAAAAAGTATCGCGTCGGGGTTAAATGTGCGGCTATCAACCCAGACCAGAAGAGAGTAGAAGAATACGGTCTCAAAAAGGCTTGGAAATCTCCTAACAGTGGGACTCGCAATCAGATTGGTGGGACGCTTTTCAGACAACCCATAGTCTTCGATAATATTCCTAGGTTAATACCGGGATGGAAAAAACCGATCGTCGTTGCCCGGCACGCCTTCGGCGGCATGTACGGCGGGACTGATATGTCTATTCCCGATGAGGGCAAAGTAACATTGAACTATATCCCAGCAGGGAAAGGGGCGTCGGAGCAAGTGGAAATTTACGAGTTCAAGGGGCC
>JABDPQ010000318.1 GCA_013042695.1 Desulfobacterales bacterium
TGCGGTACTATCGATGTCGTGGGTCATGAGATACTCTCTGTTTTGGTTTGTGGTGAACCAAGATGAGTATCGAATTGACCCACTTTTATCAAGACCACAAACGCTGATCCGGCACCGGATCAGCGTATTTACAGAAAGAACGTTACACTAACCCAGACTAATACGCGTTAACCAGAGATTGCCATCAGGAATCTTTTAATTGTGATCTAGCAAATTAGGTAGAGATTTCGTGAACACATGCGAAGAGGGAGAAATGCGCCTAACGAGAGAGTTCTGCTGGCAAGGTCAGATAATAAGAAAAGTTGGAACATGAGGGCTATTCTATGAACATTTCGCCGGAGTAGGTAACAAGACTGATTACCTTCGTAATAGCAATGTTAACTTCGATAATCAGTCATTGAGATTACTCTATGAGGAAGAACAGGTAATTCTACTCACATTTACAACAGGGAAGGTGAACCGATCAGATATTAATCGATCCATCTTAATAAGAATGGGATATGGGTTTCTTCCGTTGACTAGATTAGGTAAGTCTAGCAACTAGACAATACGAATTTGTACTGTTTCGATAAATTCACCACCTGCAAGAATATCAGAAAGCACTATCATACGATCGCCTTCATTTAGGAGCTTTCTGCTCTTTAATTGTTCCACAGCTCGTCCGATGGACACTTCAGGATCTTTCGAGAATTTGATACGAAAGGCATATACCCCCCAATGGATTCCAAGTCTCCGTCGCACATGGGTTGTGTTGGTGAATGCGTATATCGGCCCGTTCGGTCTGCATCTTGAGAGCAAGACAGCCATTAATCCGCGCCTTGTAAAAACTAAAGTGGCGACAGCATTAATGTTGTTATTTAGTATTGAGGCGCTTCTGGCGATTTCGTATTTTGGATCATTTGATGCCTGAACTTCCACATCAGCGTTCTGACTCATTTGTACTTCTATTCTGCGAGCAACGGTATCCATGACCTCCAAAGCCTTCACCGGGTGTTTGCCCGTAGCTGTCTCTCCCGAGAGCATAATTGCATCGGTACCTTGGAGTACTGCTTGGGTAATATCAGTGACTTCGGCTCGAGTAGGTGTAGGATTTACAATCATCGATTCAAGCATATGCGTCGCCACAATGACGGGCTTTCCAGCAATACGGCATTTTTTGATTATCTGGTCCTGAAGCAGGGGGACTTCTTCATAAGGTAACTCGGCGCCAAGATCCCCTCTTGCAATCATAATTCCATCGCTTGCTTCTATGATTTCATCAATAAGGGGAATAGCATCGGCACTTTCTATTTTTGCTACTATATCGATAGGTACTTTTTGATTGGTGATATATTGACGCAATTCTTCTATAGCGGAAGCGCCTTTAACAAACGAAAGGGCTATAAAATCCACACCATTTTCAATGCCAAAATTGATATCCTGCCAGTCTTTTTCTGTTATTGATGGAAGATCCGCACTTTTACCTCTGATATTAACATGGCGCCTTGAGCCTAGAACGCCATCTTCGAGACATTTACACTGTATATCCGTTTGAGTAATTTTAATTACCTCGAGACTAAGCATACCACCATCGATTAAGACGATATCGCCGTGAGAAACATCAGAGACAAAACCATCATAGTTGATCTCAACACAATATGGTTCGAGTTCTGCCTGCCGTCTGACAGTGAAAGTAATATAGTCCCCCTTACACAGAACGATGTTGCTCTTCACATCACCTGTTCGTATCTCCGGCCCTTTGGTATCCAATAGAATTGCCACCGATGATTCTGTTTTTTCGTTGAGAGTTTTGATGTGTTTGATCACCTCACTGTGCCATTGATGCGTGCCATGGGACATGTTTAGACGAGCCACATTCATCCCATTATCCGCCAATTCTTTTAAAACTGGAAATGGTGCCGTTTCTGGTCCTATGGTACAGACTATTTTTGTTTTTCTTGTATTCACATTAATGGCTTACGAATTGTAGATGCTGGAAAATAACTAAAGTGAAAAGTCGGAGACTATTAACAATTACGACTCTGCCCTCTGGCATGAACGTTCAATATTGGAGACGTAAGGGATTATTCTCTTCTATATAGTTTTCCCCTCCGTTCGATTAAGCTGCAGCAACATTTGATTCCAAGTCTCGTTACCAAACTGTTGAACATTTTTCTTGAACTCGACTTGCCGGAAACCGATCGACGTGTAACAAGCGATAGCCACTTTGTTGAAATCAAATACATTGATTGTAAGCGTTTTTAACCCGAGCTCACTAAAAGCAAAAGCAATGAGTTTGGAGAGAATCTGCTTGCCGTAACCTCGTCCCCTACATTCCACCGGCCCGACAAGCACTCGTCCGATATGGCCGGTCCTCTTCACGTAGTCTACCTGAACAAGTTCTATGTGACCTATACTCTCGCCTGTACCGGAGTCGACCACTTTGAACATGTAATGGGGTGGCCGAAGTCCATAAGTGCGCTCGAGGGTGGCACTGAGTTGTTGTGTATCGAGTGGCCAAACATAATTAGTGCCTGCCCATCGTGAAAGAAAACGGGCATTTGGAACCCACTGTATAAGTCGAGAAAAATCTTCTCTATGGAACTGTTTGAGCTCAATCATTGTCATTGACCCAACAAGATTCTAGATATTCTCTCCTGTTGACAGTTGTCTTTAGCCGAAGGAGCCACTTTTCTGCTGACTCAGCCTCGATGGTTGTTCCATTTGCATTAAATCCAAACCGTTACAATAATTCTGCAGCTGCTTTGATCAGAGAATACCTACTGCAATGGAATTCTTCCCATACAAGTGGTTGCACGGCAGAACAACCTCTGATCACGCCACTTCGTGAGCTGCCAAGAGCTCAAGTGCCCGAACCATCGCAGAATGATCCCAAGTAGCGCCACCGTGTGCAGAGCAGGCATTGAATAATTCTCGGGCAGTTGCTGTGTTTGGCAGGCACAACCCCATCTCCCTGGCATTGGCCAACGCCAGGTTCAAATCCTTCTGGTGCAGTTCAATGCGAAAGCCCGGGTTGAAGGTTCGTTTAATCATGCGTTCGCCATGCACCTCCAGGATTTTAGATGATGCAAAGCCGCCCATCAACGCTTCTCGTACCCGAACCGGATCAGCTCCAGACTTCGAAGCAAACAATAGTGCTTCAGCTACTGCTTCGATATTCAACGCTACAATGATCTGGTTGGCAACTTTACACGTTTGACCGTCGCCGTTAGTGCCGACAAGCGTAATATTGCTCCCCATGAGATCAAACAGTTGTTTTACTTTATCGAAAGCCGCTTCGTTTCCCCCTACCATAATAGTCAGAGAGCCTGACTGAGCTCCTACTTCACCGCCTGAAACTGGAGCATCAAGGTAGTGACAGCCAAGTTGATTGATTCGGCTGGCAAAGGCCTTGGTCTCAATTGGTGAGATTGAGCTCATGTCTATCACCGTTTTACCTTCAGTCAACCCAGCGGCGATCCCATTTTCTCCGAATAAAACCTTTTCAACATGGGGTGTATCAGGCAGCATACAGATAATAACATCGCTTTGTTCCGCAACCTCTTGAGGATGTGCGCAAATGATAGCGCCTTTGTCAATTAGTCTCTGCGGTACTCCGCTCCGGGTATGAGCGTTGAGTTGAAAACCTCCGTCAATAATATGCTCAGCCATGGGCGCCCCCATTATGCCTAATCCGATAAATCCAACTTTATTCATAATGCCTGTCTCCATTTTACTTGTTGACCGCAGTTAGGCGCTTCTAGGATTCCTGTAGGTCGGGAACCCAGCCTTTCTCAGCCGACAAGCTCTCGTCGAGGCACAGAATTTCCTCAAACTCATTGATACAGTTGAGTTCAGCACCCATCGATATGTTGGTGACCGGTTCAAGCATACACTCTACGACAACAGGCACCTGGTATCTTTCCATTAATTCTTCAGCCTTGGTAAAAGCTTCCCGAAAGTCTTCTGGTTTGTGGACACGAATAGCCTTACAACCAAGTGCTTCCGCCAAAGCAACATGATCAACGCCATAGCAGGCAATGGCATCATCTTCATCTGAAACGTTGATGTTATCAAATCCGAGGCTAACCTGAAATTCCATATCAAACCCGCGCTGTGATTGTCTTATCAGTCCAAGGTAGGAGTTGTTCACCAGGATGTGCATGTACGGTAGTTTGTGCTGTGCACCGACTGCCAGTTCTTCAACAAGGAATTGAAAATCATAATCGCCTGACAGGGCAACGATTTTCTTGTCCGGCAAGGCGGCCCGCACACCAAGCGCCGCAGGCATCGTCCAGCCGAGAGGACCTGCCTGAGCGGCGTTGATCCAGTTTCTCGGATTGTAAACCTTCAAGAACTGTGCACCCGCAATTTGGGATAAACCGATGGTCGTGACATAGCAGGTATCTCGATCAAGTATTTCATTCATTGCTTGATAAACGCGTTGGGGTTTCATCGGCACCTGGTCGTAATCCGTTTTACGCAACATGCTTCGCTTGCGATGCTGGCACTCATCCACCCACGCAGTTCTATCTGGAAGGAAACCTTCTGCCTTGAGTTCTGCAGCGACTTCAATGAATAGTTCCAGGGCCGCCTTGGCGTCTGAGACGATACCAAGATCAGGGGCGAAAATACGGCCAATCTGGGTAGGTTCGATATCGACATGAATAAATGTTCGGTCCTCGGTGTAGGCATCGATGGAACCCGTGTGGCGATTTGCCCACCGGTTGCCAATACCGAATACAAAATCAGATCTCAGATATGTTGCATTTCCATAACGGTCGCTGGTTTGCAGACCAACTCGGCCCTGCATGAGTTGATGGTCATCAGGTATTGCACCCCAACCCATCAGAGTCGGGATGACCGGAACGCCAGTCAACTCGGCAAATGCAACCAGGAGATCTGAAGCATCGGCGTTGATAATGCCTCCTCCCGCTACGATTAACGGCCGTTGAGCTCCATTGAGCATGCTCAGTGCTTTTTCTGCCTGTGCACGTGTGGCTGTCGGTTTGCTAGGCTTCAGCGAGACATAGTCGTCGGGATTGAAATTGATTTCAGCCATCTGAACATCAATAGGTAAGTCTATCAGCACCGGGCCTGGACGGTCCGAACGCATGAGATACAGTGCTTTCTGAAAAATACTCGGCAGTTGACCCGGCTCCAAGATCGTGACCGACATCTTGGTCAGCGGTTTTGCTATAGACTCAATGTCTACTGCCTGGAAGTCCTCTTTTCGCAGTTTGTCACACGGTGCTTGGCCGGTGAGACAAAGAATAGGGATCGAATCGGCAGCGGCGGAGTAGAGGCCTGTAATCATGTCTGTTCCACCCGGCCCCGAGGTGCCGATACAGACACCGATATTACCAGGTGCTGCCCGGGTGAAACCTTCCGCCATGTGCGAGGCCCCTTCTACATGACGTGCAAGAAAGTGGCGAATGCCGCCAATTTCCCTCATGGCGGAGTAGAGCGGGTTGATTGCCGCCCCGGGGACTCCAAAGGCATTTGTTAAACCTTCTTTTCTCAATATATGAACTGCAGCTTCAATGGCTCGCATTTTCGTCATTTTATTTTCCTCTCTTTAATAATTAAATCAGATATATCTTTATATTACGGACACTTTCAAAAGTATAATTTTGGGTCTCCTTGCTAGAAATTTAACTCCCGCAAAATCCATGAGTCCATCAATGACTTTTCTTGAAAAATTCAGCAATGAAAGTACCTACTGTCATTTGGGTCAACTGGCAGATGATTGCTGGAATGAATGCCATTGGGTATTCTGCCGAAAAGTAACCGGCCCAGACAATATATGAGACGGTCAAAGTTTTTTGGGATGTATGAATCGTAAAGGCAATTGTGGAAGCACGATCGAGCTTGATTAATCCTGCAATCATATAGTTCAGGAGCAGTATTAAAAAATGCAGGCAAACGATGAACAAGGTGATGCCAATCAACGCGGAACCTGCCTTAGCAATAATTTCAGCCGAGCTACTGACCACGTTGAAGATGATCAGAATAATGATACAAGACTGGAAAATCGACATCTGATGTTCATAACGTTTGATCGCAGCTTTAAAAAAAGGTCTGAACATTTGACCTATGACAATGGGAAAGAGAACTTTTAGTACGAGTCCTATTACCATCCCCAAAACTGGTAGCTCAATATCAGTCCCAACACTGAGCAGTAAATTGAGAATCACAGGGATGGTTAAAATTGCTAGGAAACTGGTCGAGATACATATCAATATAGAGAGAGGGACATTACCTCGGGCGATAGCGGTCAGAATGGTGCCTGATGACACTGTTACCGGTGAGGTCCCAATTATGCAAACACCAATAACAAACTCATACGGCAGTAGAGGTAATGAAATAAGCCAAGCAAGCACGGGGTAGAGAACCAGCGACGACAGGACTGCCGCCAAAGGAGCCCTTATACTGGTTATCTGACGGAGAACACCACGGGTTTCAAGACTGAGACCGGTTACAAAAAAAGCAAGAACAACTCCAAAACCAATAACATCATAGTCTCGGATGGGTGTCCCCCACTCCGGATGGATATATCCCAAAAAAGAGGCCGCTGCTATCGCGATCAGGAACCATTGTTTTTGCAATAACGAAAACATGTAATGCCCAGTGTTTTATTCTCATGAACCAGTCAGACTCCTTCCTAAATATCAATGCTGATGCAAAGAATAGTAATCCGTTACCCATCAGAGCCATCTCCCTCAAGGAATATCCATCACTGTAGGAGTCTTAACAATAATGGGTTGTTTTAAAGTGAGAAGCTCGGTATCAGCACCTGTATCTGCGTCCCATCGCAGCATAATAAAGGAACCGGCACCATGCAGCACCATCCGGGGCGCATGCCAGACATTGGCGTTGTAGTTGACTGTCTGAGCTCCCGATGCATGGAAAGCGATAGCTTTTTCCAGATCCGGGAAACCGTCTTCCTTTGAGGGACACACAACCACCAGATGGTGTGTCCCTTCGAGTGGAACAAAGATCTGGTGAGAAAAAGGGTGACGTTCAAGCTCGGATACTGTTACCGGGTAGTGTTCCGGTATCAGACTCATGTAGGTCACATTGGCACGCGCCTCTGGACGCTGATTATCGACATAAGCAGCCCAAACAATTCGTTCAGGTACGCCGTTTTGAGCCATAAGTACCTGGCCATAGGGGGCAAATAATTCAGGCGTGAGCGGAACAGCTTGAAGCATCATGATATACCCTTGTTTTATTAATCGTTTAATGAATAATGGATCTTTTCAAGCCAGTGCGCTCCTCTCAAGAGTTTGGAGTCAGAACCTCTGCTGCCAACGAGTTGAAGTCCTAGCGGCATCCCTGATTCTCCAGAGAGCACCGGAAGAGATATGGACGGCACTCCAGTGAGGCTCCAGACCGTACAAAATACCGGGCTACCGGTAGATGCGATTCCTTCCGGTGCCTCTGCTGGTGTAGCCGGTGTGATAACTGCGTCAAAATCCTTAAGCGCATTATCAACCACTCCCGAAACTTCGGTCAATAGATTTTTCGCATCAAGATATTCGGAGAGTGAGACCCGCCTACCCTCATCAAGCATTCCCAAAAGCATCGGGCTGATCTCCTCTCGGTTGTCAGTATAGATCGCATTGTAATGGTGAGCCATCTCACAGAGCATTATGGTCCGGTGACACGATACAGCCTGGTCGCAGATCGAAGGCAGTTCGATTTCAGTGGGAACGGGACGTTGCCCGTTTACAAAGTCCAAGTAGCTTTTCTGGGTGATAGTTGAGGCTTCAGACCACACCGCTGTTCTGACAAAACCCAGATTTGGATTGGTTGAAAAGCTCTTTTCCACCAAGGAAATATCGATTTCCGGCAACGGCAATGTGTCACCATAGATCTCTTCCGGTTTCATTAGTATAGATGCCAAAAGGGCGCTGTCCAAAACGTTTCGGGAAAAAACACCTACCTGATCAAGACTTGGCGCCTGTCGCAGGACACCTGCCCGGGGGATAGTTCCAAAAGTCGGCTTAAATCCAACGACTCCACAGAAAGAAGCTGGTCGGATAACCGACCCGTTGGTCTGCGTTCCGACAGCAAGAGGTACCATCCTGGCGGCGACTGCGGCGGCTGATCCACTTGAAGATCCACCGGGGGTTCGAGTCAGATCATGCGGGTTTTTAGTCTTTCCCGGTGTATAGACAGCCAGTTCAGCTGTGACCGTTTTTCCCATGATTAATGCACCAGCTTCGCGGAGCAGTCTGACAATAGCAGCATCATCTTTGGGGCACCTACCTGCATGAATGGTTGTACCATTTTCCGTTGGCATATCGTTGGTATCGAAAATATCCTTGATACCAACAGGTATTCCATCAAGTGGTAGAATGGAACTATTATCGATTTTTCTTCGGGTATCAGCCTTTCGTGCCTGGTCGATTACCTTCGTCCTGTCTATAAAAGCCCAGGCTCCTATCTCTTCTTCCAGTTTATCAACTTGTCTCAGACAATCAGATATCAATTCTTCAGAAGACAGCCTGCCGTGCACGATCTCGTTGAGCGCCTCGCGGGCTGTAAATTCAACTCGTTTCATGATCGTCCCTGTTAATTGCTTTTTAATGATTCCAGATATGCCATCGCGGCCACCACGCCACCCTTGGAATGTGTAACTCCGGTAAGCTCCAGCCCCATTTCCACTCCGGCAAGTGTCCCTATCAAACTTAAATCGTTAAGATCTCCAAGATGGCCGATACGAAATACCTTGTCTGCCACCTTTCCCAAGCCATTACCAAGAGACATATTGAAATTTTCAAGAATTACTTTACGTAGATCATCCGCCCCTTTTCCTTCAGGCATCATCACGGCTGTTAAAACACTGCTGTATTCAAGCGAATTTTCACAGAGAATCTCAAGCCCCCAAGCACGTACAGCCCGACGCGTTGCCTCGGCGAAACGGTCATGTCGGGCGAATACATTATCCAACCCTTCTTCCTCAAGCATGTGGATGGACTCTCGAAGACCGTATAGAAGATTTGTGCTCGGTGTAGAGGGATAAAAGTAGTTCTCATTTGCCTTGAGCATATCACTCCAGTCCCAGAAGTGTCTCTTAAAGTTGTTTGTTTTTGAGGCTTCCAAAGCTTTCTGGCTGATCGCGTTGAAACCTAGCCCCGGCGGCAACATCAATCCCTTTTGAGAACAGCCGATCGTAACATCAACCTGCCATTCTTCGTGACGGTAATCGATCGAGCCAAGAGATGAAATTGTATCGACCATGAACAAAGCAGGATGGTTTGCTCTGTCGATGGCCTGGCGGATTTCAGCGATCCTGCTCGTCACACCAGTGGATGTTTCGTTATGAACAACATTGACCGATTTGATGAGATGATCGGTGTCATCCCGGAGTTTATCCTCAACTACCTGGGGATCGACTCCATGTCGCCAATTAGTTGGCACAAAATCAACTTCCAACCCAAATTTTTGGGCCATTTTATACCATAGCGTAGCAAAGTGGCCTGTCTCAAACATCAACACCTTATCACCGGGATTAAGAGTGTTGAGGAGAGAAGCTTCCCATGCTCCTGTACCGGAGGTGGGAAAAATAACCACCGGGCCACTGGTCCTGAAAATACGTCTGGAGCCGATCAATACCTCTTCGGAGATCTTACCGAAGCCAGGCCCCCTATGATCGATGGTCGGATGAGCGATGGCATGTAATATTCTGTCCGGTACATTGCTTGGACCGGGAATCTGCAGAAAATGTCGCCCAGCTTTATATGTACTCATGGTCAAATCTCCTTCTCTGAGGTTGGTTTTTTAAGGTTCATTTCTATTGACAAAGGCATCAAGGGCTTGAGTAAAACACTCTATCGGAGCAGCTGTTAAACCAGCGCCGATCTGTCCTACACCCGGACGCTTACAAGCTATACCGGTATTGATAACCGGCGTAATCCCTGTCTCAACAACTTTGCGAATATCGATGCCGAGTGGCGTGCCTCTAAAGTTGACAGGAGGCAGTTTGAAAGTCTCGTGCTCCCCGGCGGTGATTTCATACATTTTCAATGTTGTTTCCATAGCAAACTGTGCAGTGCCACCAATGTATTCCACTACTGCTGGAGCACCGGCCATGGCAAAAGAACCAAGCCCAACGGTCTCGGTAATAGCAGAATCCCCCATGTCTGGGTTTGCGTCCTCTGGCCCGAATCCGGGAAAATAAACGCCTTCAATCATTGGAGCAGGGGCAGTAAACCATGTATCCCCGAGTCCGCTGACACGAATTCCTGTCTCATAACCGTTCCGGGCCAGGGCTGTTACTATCGTTGAATCTTTTACATTGCTACCTGCGTCAAGCATCCCTTTGGAGCCAGCCATGACGGCATTGAGAATAAAATGTCCGGCTTTATCAATGAAATCTATCGCTTCGATAACTGCTGCTTTATCACCAACGGCTATGAGATGCTGAACGAGAGAGGTCAGGAGCAGGGCATTGCTCGCCTTGTTCCGGTTATGTAGTTCGTCGCCCATCTGCACGGCCTGAGCCACGAGGCTTTTAAGATCGATACCACCTGCACGGAGCAATGAGGCTTTCAGCAGTGGAGCCAAGTCATCATTCATCCAACGTAATTTGGCAAGAACTTCATCATCAAATGCACCATGCCTTAGAACCTTGCCAATTCCCATATAAAGGGTGGAATAGGTTTCAATGCCATGGACCGTGTTAGTAACGACATTTACTTCCATCGATGGGGTGATGATTCCTGACATCGGGCCGATTGCATGCCGGTGGTGACTTGAATCAAATTCAAGTTCTCCGCTTGTGGCAAGTTCTGCGACCTCCTCCGGCGTTCGCGCCCAACCCTCATAGATGCATGCACCTGTGATTGAGCCGCGCATTGGACCGCACATATTTTCCCAGGCCACTGGTGGTCCAGCATGCAGCACCGTCCGCTCGGACATTCCTGGAATCACCTCTTTTGCTGGCCGGATATCACTCCATAAAGCGGTACTTTCCTGAATTCTTTGAAGGCAGTTTTTATTTGCTTCATTAATACTCATCTGATCCTCTTATATACTGAAATCTTTAACTGAAACGAAACTGTCCAGCTGATCATGCTTCTTTGGCAAGTCGGTCTAACAAAGCAATTAGCTTCAGATCTCCTCCAGCCGGTGGTCGCCAGTCCATTTGAATGACCGGGATATCGGCATTCCTGATATCTTCGGCAAAACTTTCCAAACCAATATTTATGACCCTTATGGGCTTATCCAGGGGTGATTGATCGACTTTCATGGTGCCTCCGTCATATAGTGTGTGCGGGATTCAGGCACAGCAAGCATCGCGGCATACCGCGCCGCTTCACTGTTACTGCGAAATACCGTAATACCGGAACCTTCCAGACCTCGTATCTGGCCCTGCACATCCTGGGGATCCATCTCCGTACCTATTACAACTGCAACAATCTCGGAAGACAACTTATAGCTGTTCCTGAGTATTTTAATACTCTCGATAAGCTCTCCGGCTGGATCAAGGTGAGAACCGTTACCAAGGACCAGATCGACCAATACGACTCCGCAAGAAGCAAGCCCACCGCTTTGAGCCAGTTCAACCAGTTTTTCAGTTCTCGCTTCCGGAGCAATCATCGGATGGGGGCGCCCGATCGTATATTGATCATCACCGAGATCAACAACAGAATGGGTTGATTCTTCTTCCAGGGATTTCGCTACAAAACCCAGATCTTTTGAGAGCAGAATTTGAGCCTCTTTTGCAAGGGTGCCGCCAGTAAACAGACCGACGACCCGCTTACCTGCAGCCTTGTTTTCGCCCCTGTCAAGAAGAGCAGAGACACGTTGTGGTTCTGTAAAACTATGTGCCACGTAATCACTACCGTTAACCAGACAAGCGGCCATGGCGGCGGCTTCATCCAGGGTGGATGCCTGCACATACGTATCGCCCTCCAAACGGGCACCCTGGAAACACGTCACAATAGGGGTCTTCATTACCGAACAAAGCGACTCCAGCATCGCTATTACGTCAGCATGGGGAGGTTTTGACAATAGGATGATAACTTCGGTAGCAGGATCCTGTTCAAGCAGTTCAAGAGCATATTTGGTCATAATGCCATTCACTTCACGACTCAAATCCCTTCCTCCTACACCAATCCCATGCGAAACACCTTCTCCTAAACGATCTAGCTCACAGACGACAGCTTGAAGACCTGTTCCAGAGGCGGCGATACATCCAACTCGGCCGGATTTGATCACGTTGGCAAAACCGAGGCCAACACCATTTATATACGCAGTTCCACAATCAGGTCCCATGCATAGTAGATTTTTTTTCCGGGCCTTGTTTTTTAATGATATTTCATCCTCAATCTCTACATTGTCACTGAACAGAAAAACGTTCAGCCCCCTGTCAATACATCTAGATCCTTCTCGGGCCGCAAATTCACCAGGGATAGAAAGTGTTGCAAGGGTTGCATCCGGCAGAAACCCAAGTGCTGTATCTAGAGTCCTGGGACGATAATCCAGCTCTGAATCCTGCCCTGATACTCGTTCATTTAGCATCCTGATTGCTTCTTGCGTTGTGCTTTCAGCACAAACTTCTGTATCTGCTACAACGATAATAAGCAGGTCCTGTGGCCCTGCATCCTTACTTTTTACCGTGGTTAGACCAACCTGGGCAAGAAGAGCATGATTTCCCTCCGTGCCCATAAACATTGCCACCTCTGTCACACCATCCTGTCTCTTAAGCTGACTGGCAACGCGCATGAGGACAACCGAATCGTAGTAACTGGAGTTTAGTATATGTGTGCTGCGAGCCATGTGTAGTACCTATGGTTAATGAATTTATGGTTTGCTTCTCCGCACCGGGTTCGACAGCCGTCCGATACCTTCAATCTCGACCTCAATTTTATCACCGATATGCAATGGTCCGATTCCTGACGGTGTGCCGGTGATCACTAAATCGCCAGGCCATAGGGTCATGAAAGAAGAGACAAAGCTGAGTATCTTTGTAATTGAAAAAATGATGTTACCGGTATTGTCTTCCTGGACGACTGTGCCGTTAAGATGTGTCCTAATGGTGGCGTTATCAGGGTTAAATTCCGTGCTGATCCATGGTCCACATGGGCCAAAGGTATCACAACATTTACTGATATCCTGGTTAATTAAACCGGTACTGCCGATATGCCGCTCTGTTACGTCGTTGAAACACGTATAGCCAAAGATATGGTCAACAACGTCCGCTTCAGCCACATTTTTCATCTTTTTACCGATAACAACGCCAAGCTCCCCTTCATAGTCTACCCGTGTCGCCCAGTCCGGGATCAACACCGGATCAAGGTGTGCGACAATTGACCTGCCAGGCTTAAAAAATATTGCTGGCCTTTCCGGTGGATCAACCGCCATTTCCTTAACATGACTCGTATAATTACGTCCCAGACCAATTATCATAGGAGGTTCAACTGGCGGTAAATACGATACCTTGTCACGGGATATGCGCTTGCCGGTCCTCTCCAGACGATTGTAGATATTGTCATGCAAAAGGTGAATGTCATGCTCAATTATTCCGAAGCACACTTTCTGACGGTAAAGAAAACGCCCAATCAGCATACAGCCTCCATGGACTGGTTATGATTTTCATTTTGCTTCGACAGACCAAGTCTGAAGCCAAAGAGTATGCCGGTAATAGTATCCCAGCCGGATGTTGCGCCAAACAGACTCACCCGGCTCAACAACCTCTCCAGGCTCAGAACATTCCCCGTGCCAATTACCTGAAGGAACTGGAGAAATGGCTCGGCGACAAATCCCTCACTCAAGGCCTGGTAGAAAGCCAAGCTGATGTTCGTCACCCTTCCCTGGGCGGCTTGATAGAAATAGTGAGCCAACCAGGCTGCTTCATCTTCACGTCCTGCTTTAAACAACCCCATAACAACCCCCGCCAGGAAATCATCACCCGACGGTGTCAAACCTGGACCGAGTCCAATGAGACTCTCAAGGCCCTCAGCAAGAGAAGTATTATACTGCCCCCCGGGAAGCTGGACAGGAAGATGGCTAATTTTTGAGATAACTTCGACAAATCTCTTGTGCAGTGAGTCTGTCAAGATGTCTGATGAAAGTCTCGTTTTTGGTAATTTTAGTGGGAAAAAGCTCGCGACAACCAGCCCAAGACTTTCGAGCGGTGCCTCTCTGAAAACCTTGCCGGCAATCCAGTGGATGTCATTGAGAAGGTGGTCATCTTGCCCGCTTGTACTCCTCAACCCTTTATTCCAGACCAGAGCACCGTGTAGATCAAAAGAGACCCCTGTTCCCTCAAGAAGTAATTGATTGTTCAATACCAGAATCTGTCTGGTGGTTGACAAAGCGTGTGAAGGCCATCGACTGTCGGATGAACAAAGAAGGGTAAAGGGGCCGTTTCCGATTTCCGACTTGCCGAGACAGATAATATTTGCCTTGTTGTCACGACAATAAAAACTTCTTTTGAAGGTTGCACTTACCTCCCATTCTTTACTGCAGAGAAGGTAGCCAAGTGCCATAGTTCCTATGGAAAAAACCGGCACTCTCTGCTTTATGTGCGTGTTAGGAACGCTCATCTTCATCATCCAACATCATCTGATTATGTGAGTACCTATCTGCCCGAGCAGGGCCTCATAGGCTTTATCATGATGAGTAATAATGGCCCGTTTTCCGCCACTTTCAATGAATTGAATCACTGCTTCCACTTTCGGTCCCATACTTCCTGCCGAAAAGTGCCCTTGGTTGAAGTAGGTTATTAATTCGTCCAAGGAAACATGTTTGAGATCCTGCTCTTGGTCCGTGCCAAAATTAATCGCAACGTGATCAACAGAGGTCAGTATAAGTAAATGGTCAATATCGAGCTCACGGGCAAGAAGAACTGTAGTCAGATCCTTGTCGATAACAGCCTCCACTCCGGAAATTCTTCCATTGACGTCTGCTATTACCGGAATACCTCCACCACCACCGGTAATAACAATACCACCACTTTCTGCCATGCTCTTGATCACCCTACTGCTGAGTATTTTTTTAGGCCGTGGAGATGGAACAACCATCCGCCAGCCCCTGTTGGCATCCTCTTTCATATTCCAGTTGAATTCTTCACTCAAATCCTGTGCTTCTGACTCGGTGAAAAAATATCCCAGTGGTTTATCCGGGTTAGAAAAAGCAGGATCGTCGGGGGCGACTTCAACCTCGCAGATGATACTGCTCACCTCACGATTCACACCGGCAGCACTTAAGGAGTTCTGCATTGTTTGCATGATCACATAGGAAATACCGCCCTGGCTGTTGGCCACGCAGATGTCTAAAGGCATACTGGCTACACGTTTACTTGCTATTGCCTGCCTCAGGAGGACCTTACCGACACCGGGACCGTTGCCATGTGTAATGACAAGTTGCGGGATATCTCGTAAGAGAGGAAGCAATGCATTTGCCGCTTCGGCTGCGATGTCGAACTGTTCCTTGCCGGTGCCCTTGATCCCAGCCGGATGAAGTGCGTTACCACCCAGAGCGATGATTAATTTTTGGGGCAGAAGCATTTGCGAATCATCAGACACATTATCCCCTCATCTTAGCCGGCAACCAGGTAACCAGCTCCGGGAAAAAAATCAGCAATACAGTAAAGGCCAGCATTATTAGGGCGAAGGGTAAGGCTCCCCAGATTACATCGGACAGCGGGCCCTTATCGTTTCGCACACTTTGGATGACAAAGAGATTCATTCCCATCGGCGGTGTAATCATAGCAACTTCGCTCATCAGAACAATAAAGATACCAAACCAGATAGGGTCAGCTCCGGCAGCGGTCATAATCGGATAGGCAATTGGAATAGTTGCAACCTGGATCGAAAGCACGTCCAGAAACATGCCGAGTACAATATAAAACAGGATCATTACAAAGATCAGCTGGGTCAGCGTCAGATTCAAAGACATCACATTTTGGGTCAATAACTCTGCCACGCCAAGCAGGCTCAGAGTTAAGTTGAGAATGAATGCTGCTGTAATTATCAGGATTATCATCCCGGTCAGTTGGGCAGTATTAACAAAGCAGCGGTGCAGCATAGTGAAGGTGAGTTTGCCCGCTCTCCACGCAAAAAACAGCGAAGCCATGATACCTAGGGCTGCGGATTCGGTCGGGGTGGCAAACCCGAAATAAATACTGCCCATGACGACAAAGAATATAATGAACGGTGGGAAAAGGTCGGGAAGTGCTCGAAAACGCTCAGTCCAAGTTACCTTGATGGTTCCGGTATTCCCGAGACTGATACTCGCTATCATCAGATATACGATGAACCCGACCGTTAACAGCGTACCAGGAATGACGCCAGCGACAAAAAGCTGGCTGATGGAATTGTTGGTCAGGCTTCCGTATATGATCAGGGCGATACTGGGTGGAATGAGTATACCCATCGTACCTCCTGCAGCCAGCGACCCCAACGAGAGTTTTTTGGAAAATCCACGCTCTTCAAGTGCCGGCAGCGCAACCGTACCTACGGTTGCCGCACAGGCCACTGAAGATCCGGTGGTTGCCGAGAACAGAGCACAACAACCAATATTTGTATGCAGTAGGTTACCAGGTAACCATCCCATCCATTTTGCCAGTGACTCATACATTTTATCGGCCACGCCCGAACGGAGAAGCACTTCACCCATAAGAATGAAAAGGGGTACTGCAGTTAAAATAAACGAGTTGTGTACTCCCCAGACAACGTTTCCAATCGAATTCATAAAAGGCAAACCAAAGGCCAGTAGCCCTCCGACTACACCAATCATAGCCATCACAGCTGAAATCGGAATTCCGAGAAAGAGAAGCGCCAGTCCAGCGAGGAAAAAAAGTGTAATAATTGAAATAGGCATGTTCTCGTTCCCTGTTTTTAACGTTGAGTAAGATCTTTCAATTCTTCTTTTACTTCATCAGCTGACCCCTTAGGCTGGAAGAGAATTCGCAAATCACTCCAGCGACCCGTTACAAGTAGCCATGTCGCGGTGGAAAAGTAATATCCGGCGAGCAGGCAGAACAGAGCCAGTCCAATACTCCAGAAAAATTGCGGATATTTAAGGGGTGTAGCCCAGGGCGTTGGAGCGGTACTACCGTAGCTGAGTGTTTCTTGAAGCACGCTTACAGATGCATAGGCTAGTAGAATGGCGAGCAGCATAATTGAAAGATTGGCCATCCAGTTAAGCAAAGCCTGCATCTTGGGGGGGAATTTATAATGCATCAGATCGATCCGTATGTGGCTGTTTCCTATGAGAGCCACTCCAAATGCAATCACTGATGTGATAGCCAGCACATAACCACCCAGTTCGTCTGCCCCCTGCAGAGAGGCCGAGAACAATTTGCGCATGATTACCTCAATGCTAATGAAGACTGACAGCGCAATGCACAGGTAGCCAAAAAAACAACTACTGATAAATGAAATACCTTGTCGCTTTTTCATTCCGGCCTCACGTAAAAAAAAGACTAAACCGGCCAGTATTGGCACCTGGCCGGTTTATAGGTTAGGTTTATTACTTGATTCCGGTCATCGGGCCGAGAATCTCTTTCCATTTATCCGTACAACCCGGATAGCTTTTCTCACAGGTTTCAGACCAGGCAGGAAATGAAATAGTCTTTACTGCCTCAGCTACTTTTCCTAGATCTTCCTGGCTTACGGGAACCTCTTTCATATTGTACTTGGTAACGGTAGTGCATGGTTCTTTACCTACGTTACAGCGCAAAGCGTCCTGAAAGAGCTCTTCAGAGTACACCCAGATATCTTCCACGAGCGTATCAAATGCAGCCTGTACTTTGGTCTGCTCTTCGGCAGAAAGCTTATTCCAGCTTTTCATGTTCATGGCATAGCCGTTAAAACCGACCTGAAAACCTATCGGCATGAAATACTCGGTGACTTCCGGCCAACCTGCTGAGTTAGCGGAACTGGCACCGGTGATTGCGCAATCTGCAACACCACGAGCAAGTGCCTGTTGCACTTCAGAAAAGCCGATAGGTACAGGGGTCGCACCAAGGCTTTCAACAAACTGGGCAAGACTCTGGTCGTAGACCCGAACCTTCTTACCTTTGATACCTTCTAGCCCAGAGATTTCAGGCTTACAGAACAGAACCTGGGGCCCAAATGGCCAAAGACCAAGGAGATGCGCATCAAATCTCTCTTTGATACGTTCGGCGTAATGCGGCTTGTACGCTTCGTAAACCTTGCGGGCCGTCTCATAATCGGGGTTCAAACCAACTAGATCTTGTCCGAGTAAAAAGACCTCGTCGCGAGCCGCCTGTGCAGTTCGGATAGACACGATATCAAACAGGCCATTTTTCAGCACACGCAGGGTTTCTTCAGACTTTAAGCCGGTTACATCAATTGGTTTATAGTTAGCCTCAATATCCAGACCCGTATTTTTTGCAAAATTCTCAAAAAAGGGCTGTTCCTTGTTTTTCTGAATAAGTCCGGTTGCCAAAGGCTGACCTAAGACATTCAAGGTGCTTCCCGCAGCAAACGAAAAGCTCGCAATACCAATCAAGCTTAACGTTATTACGGCACTGGTTAATCGTTTCATCGGTTTTTCTCCTTTAGTATGGGTGGGGATTGCTATCATCAAAAGGGACCTCCTTTTAATGACCTTTTTTAGAAGCAAGAGTTTTAGCTACTGCTTCTGAAACATCGTTTACATGTTTTGCTGTCAATTTTTTCAAACCTTCTTTGTCATCACTTTTCAGCATTTCAATCATCTCTTTATGCTCCTTCACCCCACGGAGTCGGTGTTCTTTATCCTCTAAAGAAAATGGCCGAAATCGAAGAATTGGCAGCTTGACTATCTCTAGAATTTTATTGAGATAGTTACTCCTGGCGGCACTGCAGATGGTATCGTGAAAAAGAGTGTTAAGTCTGCTCAACTCAGCGAGATCTATCTCTCTACCGTTGCCCTCGGCGA
>JABDPQ010000757.1 GCA_013042695.1 Desulfobacterales bacterium
GAGATACAGGTCGTTAATGTTTCCGATAAAATTATGCGAAACTATAAACGAATGGGATTTGATTGTCACATTGCCATTGGAGGTGATGGCAGTTTGGAGATCGCTCATAGGTTTACGCAGCTGGGGATGCGGGTTATTGGGGTACCAAAGACGATTGACAACGATTTGGAAATAACCGACAGAACGTTCGGGTTTGACACAGCCGTTTCCACTGCAACTAATGCTCTTGATAAATTACATTCGACAGCTAAATCTCATGATCGAGTGATGGTTGTGGAGGTCATGGGGCGAGAGTCCGGATGGATTGCTCTTTATTCTGGAATATCCGGAGGTGCTGATGTCATCTTGATACCCGAGATATCGTTTGATCTTGAAGAAGTGTGCGAGAAGATAGCTGACAATGAGCTACGGGATAAACATTATTCGATTGTTGTCGTTGCCGAAGGTGCAAAAGTCGAAGGAGGATCAGTAATTAGCAGGGGTGAGGGTGAGCTCGGTAGAGAAGAGGTCGTGCTTGGTGGTATAGGTGAGTGGGTAGCATCAGAGGTCAGGCAGCGAACTGGCAAAGATACGCGATCGCTTGTTCTTGGTCACCTGCAGAGAGGTGGTTCTCCAACCACATTTGACAGACTTCTCGCCTTGAGATTTGGCGCTGCCGCGGTCCGCCTTGTTGAGGAGGAGACCTTTGACCATATGGTTGCTCTGGTTTCCTCTCAAATGAAGGCAGTACCGATTGCTGATGCCATAAAGAGTCGGAAAAAGGTCGATCTCACCAGCGATAAAGTCCTTACTGCCCGCGATATCGGTATTTGTTTCGGGGATTGAACCTGGAAATCAGTTATGAATTCTACGGGCTCCCGCCTCAGTGATATATATGACGTCTTATATGATTATTTTGGCCCGCAGTACTGGTGGCCGGCGGAGTCTGCTTTTGAAGTAATGGTTGGTGCGGTTCTTACCCAGAACACTAATTGGCGCAATGTCCGCAAAGCAATTGATGTGCTGAGGCAAGAGGATGTGCTTTCATTTGCAGGAATTTCCTCGCTTTCAGTTGAGCATCTGGCCGGCATGATCAGGCCTTCAGGGTATTATAACCTCAAAGCCAGGCGACTGAAGAATGTGATTCAGATGATTGGCGGCCTCTACGACGGCAGCTTAGAGTCCCTCTTGGAAGACGAACTGCATCATGCCAGGGAACAATTGCTGAAAGTAAAAGGCATTGGACCGGAGACTGCTGATTCAATTTTGCTGTATGGCGGGAATCATCCCATATTTGTGGTAGACGCCTATACGCATCGTGTTTTTCGGCGCCATAACTTCCTGGCGGAAGAGTGTGACTACCAGACAGCTCAAGATCTTTTCATGGATAACCTTCCCCACGAAGCCCAACTATTCAATGAGTTTCATGCACTTATTGTCAAAACAGCAAAGACATTCTGCAAAAAAAAGAATCCGTTATGTGAGAGCTGCCCTTTGGGAGGAGATGACAGGTTGTAAAGGTGCTGCCAATACACCTTTACAACCAGGGGGGAGAGAAGGAGAGGGGGAGGGAGAAGTCGCTGTATCCTATCTTACGCTTTGAGCTTTAAAAGGCTGCCAAGCATATCATCTGTCACCTGAATTGTCTTTAGATTTGCCTTATACAGTGTCTTGTTGAGGTTCATTTCTGTCAGTTCATCAGCAAGATCAACATTTGAGAGCTCAACAAGTTCCTCACCTTTACTCGTTTGTGCATACATTTCTGTTCCAGGTGTGAGAACTTTTTCAACTTGAGTAGCAACTCTATGGGATGTATCGGTACCAAGAAGTACCCTTGTGCGTTTAAATTGTTCAGTTGAACTATTGGCAACATTGTTCGCATTTGAATGGAGCTTTGTGCCAAATGCCTGGAGTCCAGAGAGTGCTGATTGGAAGGCTGATATCATGGCAGTTTTGCTCTTTTGTCTAAGTTGAATAGTCTTACTCATGCATCACGGAGTTACTATTTGGATTGCAAAGCACGTGCCTGAATCTGAGAAGATTTTGGTAGTATAGGAAGACTTTTAATTGGTATTGATATCGTAGTGTTAAGAGATAGCCACAACGAGAGAAGCTTTTTGTTCAATTTGAACATTAAACAAATCGTGTTAGCTCGTTTCGTTAACGTAATTATGGTTTCGTAAATGTAATTACCTGCTTGCTTTTTCGTAATCTGTGGTGAGTTTTTGCAGGAGTGAGTTTTGCTCAGCAAGTGAAGTGATGAGCTCGTCTGTTTCTTGGTTTGAATATCCCAGGCGGTGGAGCTCCTGCCGATAATTTGCCAATACATCGCGAGCTTTGAGTGGACTGTGTATTTTCAGATAAAGCTGGTAACGCAGGGTAATGCAATCTTCCTCAACGGACAGAATTTTGTCCGTTTTATCGAGAATTGCCAGGGCTTCATCGTAGCGGCACTGTTTCGCCAGCCTGAGGCTCCAGGTAAAGCACATATCTCTCATTGTGTTTTGAATCTGATCATAAAAATCCAGGGCCTGGTTCGTGGTGAAAATTTCATTGAGGTGGAGCGAGTTCCAGTAAGAAAGTGCTTTGGCAAAGGCGTTTTCCGCCTGCCACCAAAAGTCCTGTTTGCAAAAAGATAGACCAGACTGCGCCGCATGCATAAACTGTACTGCATCAATTGACACATTGGTCAGCTGGACGTATCCTTTGCCGACAGTGATATAATTTGTCGCCGGTTCGGGTAGTTTCTTTTCCAGTGCTTTTCTCAGCCTGGTCATCAGCGTGTCATATGTAGTGCGAGCTTTTTCTGGCGGGCTGTCCGGCCAGAATACAAGTTGAACCTGCTCTCGACTGAGTCGCTGTCCTGGTGATGAGAGAAGCAGGCCAAGCAGTTCTCTGTGGGCTGCACTCAGGTCCTGTGGCCCCATGTATGTTATCGTACCAATACCGATTGAAAATTCACCGAGAATCTTGATGGCTATCAGCGGCAGAGAATCGGCTTGCGGTGATATGGCTATTCCCAGCTGTTCCCAGGCAAAGGTCTGGGCAAAATCCGTCTCTATATCGAGCTCTACTGCAAGGTGGAGCAAACGGCTGATACTTTTTGGCTCCCAGCCCCAAAAGTATCTGTAATTATTTGATTTCATTAGAGTGATCCATTCCTGTATGCGCCCAGCAGCCGAATCGATCTTTTCTTCTGCAACATCTACAAGAGCGAGGTAGGCAAGGCAGCAGACTTTTATATACGGGGAAGGAATTGATTCTGACATCCGCATACCCTCTTCAAGACTTGTTCGTGCCTGACGATAATTGCCAAGTACCAGAAGGGTGGCACCTCTGATGGCGAGATTGAAAGCAACATAAAACAATCCACCGGACTCAGCCCTGAGACTAGCGGATGTTTCAATATTTTTCAGGGCTTGCTCTTTGTTGCCTATAAGGGCAGAGGCGTATGCATGCCATTGTAAAAACTGGCTGGTCATATGTTCGGATAGGGCGGTTTTTGAGACGAACATTCCTTTTTCAAAAACCTCAACTGCTTCACTTTCCCGACCTGCTGCCAGCAAGGCAATGCCGGGCCATATATAGAGATATGGAGCTGCGATCGTCTGCTGTACAACAATCTGATTAATACTCGCCTGAATCAGTTGTTTATGATGCTCGAAGCTGGCGAATTCACCATGCATAGACAGGTGACAGAGCTGCATGATGTGCAGCGTCAGCCGATTGCTCATGCCCACAAGTGGATCATGGGCAAGAGCGTGTGATTGCTCAATCTCATTTCGTGCACTAAGTCGATTTCCACTGAGCAGACCGATATAGCCAAGAATGAATCTGCTGGCAGCAGTGAAATTATTGCTACCGAGATTGATGGCTAAATTACAGCTGAGCTGGGCGTAATGTCGGGCTTGTTGCATATTGCCATCGAAGAAGCAGTACCCGGCAGCGAGGTTACGTGCGACAATTATGGTGA
>JABDPQ010000762.1 GCA_013042695.1 Desulfobacterales bacterium
GGACAGAAAATCTCAAATTAAAAAGAGAATTATCCGAGAAAAATAAGATTAATGACATCATCGGAAATTCAAGCAGAATGCAGGACGTCTATGAGATGGTCCACCGGGTGGTAGACTCAAACGCCACGGTACTTCTGCGAGGTGAATCCGGCACCGGCAAAACGCTTGTTGCCAAAGCGCTTCACTATAACGGGAGAAGAAACGAGAAACCTTTTATTGTCGTTAACTGCTCAGCTCTGCCAGAGACTCTGCTGGAGAGTGAGCTTTTCGGTCATGAAAAAGGGGCCTTTACCGGAGCCAATGAGAGAAAGACCGGCCGCTTTGAACAGGCTGAAGGAGGTACTCTTTTTCTTGATGAAATTGGCGAGATAAGTCACTCTGTGCAGATAAAATTACTCAATGTCGTTCAGGAACGGAGCTTTCAAAGACTGGGATCGGCGCAGTCAATATCATGCGATGTCCGCCTCGTGGCTGCAACAAACAGGGACCTTGAAAAGGCGGTCTCTGATGGAGACTTTAGGGAAGACCTTTACTATCGCCTGAATGTGTTCCCCATTTATATGCCCCCCCTCAGGGAGCGAAGAACCGATATCCTGCTGCTGGCTGAATTTTTCCTGGAAAAATTTGCCCGGGAAAACAAGAAGACCATTATACGAATGTCAACGTCTGCAATTGACCTGCTTATCCAATATCACTGGCCAGGCAATGTGAGAGAACTGCAGAACTGCATTGAAAGGGCTGTACTCATCTGCGATGGCAATGCCATAAAAGGCATTCACCTTCCTCCGACCCTGCAGGCGTCAGAATCATTATCCTCAGGAAAACCCTTGTCGCTATCGGCAGCCGTGGAAAATTTCGAAAAAGAGCTTATCATTGATGGACTGAAAAAAAGTAATGGAAATCAGACAAAAACAGCTCAGCTGCTTGATACCAGCCTGCGAATAATAAATTACAAAATTCACCAGTATAATATTAACCCGAAGCAGTATAAGATATAACGAAGACTTCTGATGAAAAGCTTGACGGGCAGATAGTGGTGAAAATCGTGTGTCACCTTACTCACTCAGCAATAACTCTTTCACCATGCCTTACGGCCTGGATTTTACCAAGCCAGGTGCAACGGGCATGACGCTACTGCTACATGTCTGTTGCGGGCCATGTCTTCTTTATCCCGCCTTGGCGCTGCGTAAAAATGCAATCGCTTTTACCGGCTATTTCTATAACCCGAACATTCACCCGTATAAAGAGTTCAAAAAGCGCCTTGAGGCTGCACGCCACGTTTCAACCGAGCTCGGAGTTACTCTGATTGTGGACAAGGATTATGGCCTTAAAGATTTTCTCAGGGCTGTGGTGTTTCATGAAAAACAGCGTTGTCACTACTGCTACTCCATACGCCTTGAAAAAGTTGCCTCAAAAGCTCTTTCACGTCACTTTGACAGCTTTTCCTCAACACTTCTGTACAGCACCTATCAAAATCACGCCCTGATCATAAACTATGCAAAACGTATAGCTGAAAGGCGCGCTGTTTCGTTCTATTATGAAGACTTTAGAAAAGGGTGGCAGAAAGGTATTGATGAGTCATTGCGGCGGGGCATTTATCGGCAAAGCTATTGCGGCTGCATCTACAGTGAGCAGGAACGCTATGACAACATACTGAAAAAACAACTGAAAAAGAAGAGGAAAGATAATGTTTAACCTTGTGGTTCTGGCTACGGGAAATCAGAACAAGGTCAAAGAATTCAAGGGGCTTCTCTCCGAATTTCCGATTGAAGTAAGATGTCTGGCCGATTTTGGACCGTTACCGGAAATTATCGAGAACGGCCAGACATTTGATGACAATGCCTACAAAAAAGCATTTCACACAGCAAGAGTTCTTGGAATTCCAGCCATTGCTGATGACTCCGGTATTGTTGTAGAGGCTCTTGGAGGCAGACCCGGCGTTCGCTCTGCACGTTTTGCCGGTGAAAATGCCACCGATGCTGAAAATTGCGCCAAGCTTCTGCAGGAGATGAAGGGAGTCAAAAACAGAAAAGCGTCCTTTGTCTGCGTTCTTTCTATTGCTGTTCCTGCGGGACCAGCTCTTACCTATGAAGCCAGTTGTGAAGGGATCATTCTTGACAGTCCAAAAGGAAAGAACGGCTTTGGTTACGACCCAATTTTTTATTTCGAGCCACTCAAAAAAAGTTTTGCTGAGCTATCCACTGAAGAGAAAAACCAGGTAAGCCACAGGGGCAAGGTGCTGGCCGAGGTAAAAGCGGAATTTGACAAGATCATGAAATGGCTTGAGGCCCGAATACTTGAAGAACTGCCAACTCAGCCTGATCATAGCGAGTTCGAGGACAACGACTGGTCGAAGTAAGCCTGCTGTATCACCACCGTTGTCAGAGAGTACCATCAATTATTGGGTTTACCCGGTAAGAGTTGTAACCCTGATATGAAACTAAAAACGCTGCTGACTGGTATCTTGTTGTTTTGTCTCGTTCAAAACCATATCGCTTGGGGTGCTGCCACATCACCTGCCGTTGTTCGTTTGCACGGTGAAACAATAACTCTGGTGGTGGAAAACCAGCCTCTTTCAACTATTCTTGGCGAGCTTTCCCGCCAAGGAGTCCTTGTCAGCATTGATCCCGGGGTCAACCCAACAATTTCCGGCACCTTCAAGGACCAACCTGTCGACATTGTCCTGAAGTCGATATTAAAATCTCTGGACTATGCTCTCGTCTGGCAAAGTGTTGATCGGGAAACACCATCTTCTTTGCACCTGGCTCAGATCACAATTTTTCAAAATGGCCGCCAGGACAGGGCTCTGCCTCTGGTTCAACACGGTAACCTGTCCATTGTGCAAAATACAGATGGAAGCTATCACGTAAAGGATATATTGCTTCTGCAGGTAGATCAGACAACGCCAGAGCGTACGACCATAGAAATCGTTGCGCAACTGGGCGGAACAATTGTCGGTCGTTATGCTCCTTTGGGGATAATTCAGGTTCGCCTGCCACCGGGAAGTGATGTTTCTGCAATCGCTGAGCTCGTCTCAGATATGCCGGGGATACTTACGAGCGAGCCGGATTATGCCTATTTGTTAGGGGAAGGTACCCCTATCGTCTCAGCAGCCACTTTACCTGATCCCTGGCGCTCACCAGCTGGGTCAGAAGGTGTAATCGTTGCCGTCCTGGATAGCGGCCTGCTACCACAGTATGAAAACAGCCCCTTTGTCAAGGGCGTGTATGATGCTATTAGCCCCGGCGCTGAAGTTAAAGATACCCTCGGTCACGGAACCCAGATGACGCTTGTTGCGGCAGGTGTGGTTAACCCAATTGGTGCAGCCACCCAAGAGACGAGCCAGGTTGTTTCTATTCGTGCTTTTGACGATAATGGGTTTACTTCTAACTATTCGTTGATGCGTGGAGTTACCTATGCCATTGAAAGCGATGCCCGGGTTCTCAGCTTGAGCTGGGGAGCAGAACAGGTAAGCCCATTATTTGCATCAACCATACAGTATGCAGCAGGGCAGGGCTTGGTTCTCGTTGCAGCTGCTGGAAATGCGCCCACAGGCACTCCTGTTTATCCAGCAGCCTATAAAGATGTCATCGGTGTTGGTGCTTTAAGCCCGGACGGCAGTCCGTGGAAGCAATCAAATTATGGGAATTTCGTGGCCACTCAAGCGCTCGGAGTTGCACATCTTCCCGTGGGACACAATGGTGATCCCGGTGTTTATGCGGGCACCTCGATTTCAACGGCCTACACCGCACGCCTTGTCTCGGCTATTATCAA
>JABDPQ010000769.1 GCA_013042695.1 Desulfobacterales bacterium
CAGAGCTTGAGCCTGGCATGGGCGGACTTACTTCCCGAGGAGCCTCCGGTCATCAAACATCACATGCCTACCTGCTGCATCTTGCCCCGCTGGGCGGTCGCTTCTATGATGACCAGTGGAACCCGACAGTAAACAATGAAGCAGGGGTAAAAGCAGGAGAGGCATTGAAAAAGATTCTCGAATGTGGCCCGGAAGGTGGCACTTCTTTCGGATTTGCAGAAATGAAGAATGCCTTTTTGCAGGGCAAAGCTGCCATGTATCTTGATTCCACTTCTGTAGCAGGTGAAATGCAGGATCCGGAAAAATCAAAGATCGTTGGCAAGGTCGGTTGGGCTATGCATCCCAAAGGCGTTCGACGCGGTTCTCAGACCGGCGGCTTCGGTATCGCTATTCCAAGCAATGCCCAGAATAAAGAGGCAGCGTTCCTGCTGATGCAGTGGTTGACCTCAAAACGTATTGACAAACTGATCGCGCTTGAAGGTGGAAACCCATGCCGTTTTTCAACCCACATGGATGCGGATGTCAATGCCAAATATCCACACATGAAAATATTTGCCGAAGCTCTGAAACATGCCGATCCGGACTGGCGCCCCATTATCCCGACCTGGGGTGAGGTGAATAAAGAATTGGGAACGACCCTTTCCAAGGCCATGACCGGTGAAATGAGCGTCAAAGAGGCGCTTGATGCAGTGGCAAAGCGGGCCAAAGCAATTCAGGAAAAAGCCGGTTACTATACCTGGCAGTAGTTTGGATCATTAGGATTCTTTTTAATCTGTCGGATAATGTTTCGGCATTGTCCGACAGGTTATATCATCAATAAGACGTTCAACCTTCAAAAGTGATGGAGGACTCACGATGATATCGTCGCGCATCATGAATCGAGCCACCCCTTACCTATTTTTGGCACCTGCGGGTATCGTCCTCATTTTTGCGCTGCTCTATCCAATCGGATATCTGACTGTTGCCAGCTTTTTTGATTGGCGTATGGGGGCGCCATTTGCCGACTCCACATTTGCAGGATTAGGCAACTATATCTGGATATTGAACGACCCGAATTTCCATGAGTCTTTTTTGGTGACCATCACCTTTGCCTTTACCGTTGTGGTTCTGGAAATGTTCATTGGCGTCGGACTTGCTTTTATGCTTGAACGTCCGATTCGTGGCATGACAGTCTTTCGGACTATCTTTATTTTGCCAATGATGATTGCGCCTATTGTGGTTGGTCTGGTGTGGCGTTATATGTACAATCCGCAATTTGGTATTATCAATAAAACGTTAAAAAAATGGGGATTTGAATCTATTCCCTGGCTATCCTCACCTGACTGGGCCTTGCCGTCAGTAATTATTGCTGATATCTGGCAGTGGACACCGTTCATTTTTATTTTGTCTCTCGCCGCATTGCAATCTCTGCCTAAATCGTCAATTGAGGCTTCCCGAATTGATGGTGCCACAGGCTGGCAGCAGATCATCTACATCAAAATACCGTTGATGATGCCGGTTCTGGTGGTAGCTGCGCTGCTGCGAATGATTGATGCTTTCAAGGTATTGGAAGTCATCTTTATCATGACCAATGGCGGCCCTGGACTGTCGACCGAAATATTATCCCTGCAGATCTATAAAACAGCATTCATCAGTTGGGAGCTTGGTCGCGCCGCCGCGCTCTCAAATATCCTGTTGTTAATTGTCATGGTGATTACCATTGCCATGTTTATCTATACAAAGATCCGTGATGCGCAGATAGCTCGGGCTCAGGCTGCTGCCGAAGAAAACTATTGAGGCAAGCCCATGAGACAATATACAAAAATAAATACGACGGTTTTCTATACGATCCTGCTCGTTTTGTGCATGATGTCACTGGGGCCGATTATTTTAATGATGCTCACCTCACTGAAACTGAAGGTGGACATCTTTAATGACGTCTCGACGTTTTTCTTCCTGCCAACATTAAAGAATTACAGCCAGGTAGTCAACGATCCGTCACTGATGCGTTATCTCTGGAACTCTTTGTATGTCGGGTTGATCTCCACAGGAATTACCCTGGTGATGGGGTGTATGGCTGCTTATTCTATCGTGCGTTTTCGCTTTATGGGGCGGGATGTGGTCTCCCTGACTACGCTGTTGATGCGAATGGTGCCGCCGGCAGTTCTGACGGTTCCGGTATTTGGCATTTGGACCTTTCAGTATGGATTGAGTAACAACCTGCACGGTCTGATACTGGTCTATGTGGCTATTAACCTGCCGTTTGTCATCTGGATCCTGCAGAGTTTCATTCAGCAGGTCCCGATTCAACTTGAAGAGGCGGCACGGGTTGACGGCGCTAACCCGTTTCAGGTGTTTTTTCTCGTGGTCTTGCCGGTAATCAAGCCGGGGCTTGCTGCTGCGGCGATTTTTACCTTCCGCATTGCCTGGAACGAATTTATCCTGGCTTTAATCCTAACAAATCGTGCCACGAGGACGACTCCGGTAAATATTTCTCTGTTTTTGACGGAGCACAACATCGACTGGGGACAGATTATGGCAATGGGCATGCTGATTGCCATACCACCAATAATTTTCACCTTCGTTGCCTCAAAGCAGATCATCACTGGTATGACCGCTGGCGCTGTAAAGGGGTAATTGAAGAACTGAGCGGGTAGGATGTACGGCTACTTGGTCAGATGAGAAATTGTCTGAGTCAGCTAAACGAGAACGTAGCAGAACACTGCGTAAGTGCGGTCAGGTATTGCCTGTTTGATTTTCAAGGTGAGAAATGCGATCAACCGATCCGCTTTTTATCTTCAAGCTCAAGTTGCGGTAATATCCATTCGGCTGCACCTTTGAGATCGCGATGCAGCGCTTGAATCGTTTTTTTGCTGTCGCCTTTTGCAAAGCCGGTGAGCATGTCGTGATGGCATCCCAAAGCGCTGCTGAGATCACGCTTATTAATTGCATAAAGATAAATATAGGGATTAACCCTGGCGAGCAGGCGTTGGATCAGATCGATGAGCAGAGGTGAATTTGCATAGGTGTAAATGGTTTTGTGAAATTCGTCGTTTTTCTTGATATAGGCTTTGTGATTGACACCGACATGTTTTTGCATAGCCTTAAGAATTCGCTCGACTTTTGGAATTGCTTTTGCAGGACGATTTTTACAGGCTTTGTCGACCGCCTCGGATTCAAGAAGCAACCGCAGATTCAGCACTTCTTTGAACTCCTTGCTGGTCAAATGATTTACCTGGATTCTTTTGTTGCTCTCGACGACTAAAATATTCTCGGACTCAAGCTGCCAGACAGCTTCTCGGATAGGTAAAATGGAGACGCCAAATTTTTCAGCAAGTCCTCTCAGGCTGATTATTTCACCGGGCAGCAGTTCGGCACCGAGAATCTTGGTACGTAATTGCTCGTATACTTTCTGCCGCAAGGTAACATTGGTGATTTTTTCAATAACCATAACTTGCCCTTTTTTGTTATATGTGATATGTTATCACATATTGATTTGATGGTCAAGCAATAAATTCTTTTAATCGGTAATGTCTTTGGGCAAGAAACTGGACAACCTTGTTTTAATTATAATGATAACGGATTGATAGAAGCTTATGTCTCGTATGCTCCCTCTTATCCCCAAAGAGGTTCACAGGCTGTATTTACTAACGTAACGATTCCTTCTGTTTTTCAATGGTCGTTTTAAGAATTGGCAGAATGTGAAAGAGCATCTGAGTCAACATCAGATGTATTTAAATTAGGGAGATTGCAATGAGTAAGATTGAAGAAATCACCAGGGAGTCATGGATATTGAATAATTTCCCCGAGTGGGGAACGTGGCTCAACGAGGAAATAGAGGAGGAAGACGTCGCTCCCGGTTCGGTTGCCATGTGGTGGCTTGGCTGTACCGGAATGTGGATTAAAACAGAGGGCGACACCAATCTCTGTATCGATTATTGGACCAAACACGGTAAAAAGACCCAGAAGAATAGGCTCATGAAGGATCAGCATCAGCATCAGCGGATGATTGGTTGTTTGAAGCTGCAGCCAAACCTGCGCAATATTCCCTGCGTCCTCGATCCATTCAGCATTAAAAAGGTAAGCGCAATACTGTCGACTCATCATCACGGCGATCATATTGATGAAAATGTGGCTGCTGCCGTGTTGCAGAACTGTGGGCCTGAAGTAGTTTTCATTGGCCCCTTGGCCTGTGTCGCTCTCTGGGTTAAATGGGGCGTGCCAAATGAGCGCTGTATCGTCGTTAAACCTGGTGATGTCGTGAAGTTAGGGGATACTGAAATTGTCGCCCTTGACTCGTTTGACCGGACTGAACTGGTAACTGCTCCCAAAGGCACAACACTGAAGGGCAAAGCTGTCCAGGAAATGGATAAGCTGGCGGTAAACTACCTGATCAAGACGCCTGGTGGCAATCTCTATCACACTGGTGATTCGCATTATTCCAACTATTATGCCAAGCACGGCAATGATCATGATATCGATGTGGCCTTCGGTTCCTATGGGGAAAATCCCCGGGGAATGACAGATAAGATGACCTCAAGTGATATCCTGAGAATGGCAGAGAGCACCAAGTGCAAGGTCGTTATTCCCATTCATCACGATATTTGGACCAATTTCCAGGCCGATCCCATGGAGATCAAGTTTCTCTGGCAGTTGCGAAAAGACCGAATGAAATACGATTTTAAACCGTTTATCTGGCAGGTGGGCGGAAAGTTCACCTATCCCAATGACAAGGATATGATTGAGTACATGTATCCTCGGGGGTTTGAGGATGCTTTTTCCATTGAACCCGATTTGCCCTTTAAATCCTTGCTTTAATTGAAGAGGAAATTATCATGAGTAAGCCGCTGCTCCAGGTTGCCCTGGACAATCTCACTATACAATCAGCTCTGGAGGCTACCAGAGCTCTTGCCGATGAAGTCGATGTCCTCGAAGTCGGTACCATTCTCTGTTACGCCGAGGGTGCAAAAGTGGTCTCTATTCTTCGCGCTTTGTATCCTGATAAAACAATTGTCACCGACCTTAAGGCCGCAGATGCCGGTACCACGGTTGCTGAAATCGTTTTTTCCCGCGGCACCAACTGGATGACCGTTATCTGCTGTGCACCTTATGCAACTATGGAGGCGGCGCTTGAAGTTGCACAAAAATACAATGGTGATGTGCAGGTTGAGCTCTATGGGGATTGGAGCTTTGAGCAGGCTGGGAAATGGCTGGAGATCGGCCTTGGGCAGGTCATCTATCACCGTGGCCGTGATGCTGCTTTTGCCGGTCAGCAATGGGGCGAAGAAGACCTCGGCAAGATCAGACGATTGGTTGACATAGGCTTTGAGGTGTCGGTCACAGGAGGATTATATGCCAAGGATCTTGGTATATTTAAAGGGATACCCGTGAAGTGCTTTATTGCCGGCAGAGGATTGTATGGTGCTGATGATCCCGCTCAGGCAGCCAGAGATTTTAAAGCAGCTATCGACCAGCACTGGCAGTAGAACCTACCTCGGATTAATAGATAGGAGCTGGAATGAGACAAGAGGATATCAAGCTCGGCATTTATGAAAAGGCGCTGCCTTACGGAACCGGTTGGGATGAAAAACTGGTGATTGCTGAGCGGCTGGGTTTTCAGTTCGCAGAGATATCAATTGATGAGACCGATGAGAGGCTCGCCAGGCTAAACTGGAGTCTTGCCGAACGCAGAACCTTCAGCCGTCATATTCTTGAAAGTCCGCTCACCGTACCGACCATGTGTTTAAGTGGGCATCGACGTTTTCCCCTGGGCAGTCATGATCCAGAGATTCGCATGCAGGCACTGAGCATCATGGAGAAAGCGATCCGGTTTGCGGTTGATACCGGGGTTCGTACCATCCAGCTGGCCGGCTATGATGTCTACTACGAGGATGGTGACGCAGACACCCGAAACTGGTACCTGGAAAACATGCAGAAATGTCTTGATATGGCGGCACGGGAACAGGTTATGTTGGCAATGGAGATCATGGATCACCCATTCATGAACTCAATACTCAAATTTGTCAACATGAAACAGGTTCTTGATTCACCTTGGTTTACGGTGTATCCGGATATCGGCAATCTGAGCGCCTGGGGCAATGATGTGATCGAAGAACTTACGCTGGGCGTCAGCCAGATCGTGGCCCTTCACCTGAAGGAAACGCTTGCTGTTACGTCTAATCATCAGGGTACCTTCAAAGAGGTGCCCTTCGGTACTGGTTGTGTCGATTTTCCTTCGGTATTTGCAAAATTGAAGGAGTTGGGGTACGCGGGCCCCTTTCTGATCGAAATGTGGACGGAGCGGGCAGCGGACCCGGAAAAAGAAATACGTCAAGCCAGACAATGGATCTTCCAACGGATGCGGGAAGGAGGGCTCATAGATGAATAAGAAGATGAAACAGGAGGTGCTTGAGGCCAATCTGATGCTCAAGGAGCTGGGCTTGGTAATATTCACCTGGGGAAATGTCAGTGCAATTGACCGTGATCTTGGTGAAGTGGCTATAAAGCCGAGTGGCGTTGCCTACGAAACCATGGGGGTAGATGATCTGGTTGTGGTGAATATGGAAGGCAGTGTCGTTGAAGGGACCTATAATCCCAGTTCTGATCTCGCCACGCATTTGGAACTTTACCGACAGTTTCCAGCCTGTGGCGGGGTGGTTCACACCCATTCCAGACTGGCTGTTGCCTGGTCGCAGGCTGGAGCGGATTTGCCTGCATTCGGCACTACCCATGCCGATTATTTCTACGGCGCCATACCGTGCACCAGAAAGCTCACCAGTGCTGAGATTCAAGGGGCGTATGAACATGAAACAGGTCGTGTCATCGTGGAAACGTTCCAGGAGCGAAACATCGACCCGATGGCTGTTCCTGCAGTGCTGGTACATGGTCATGGTCCATTCACCTGGGGAGTCAGTGCCATGGATGCAGTTCATAATACTGTCGTTCTGGAGGAGATCGCCGCCATGGCCAGCTCATCACTGTCTATCAACCCCCAACTTCAGGATATGGACCAGGAACTGCTCGACAAGCATTATCTTCGTAAACATGGCGCAGGTGCTTATTACGGACAGAAATAGTATGGCGTTTTAATAGCAGTATCTGCTGCAGGCTAGTGACTGCAGGGAATGAAAATGGAATCCATCCTGACCATTGACATCGGCTCATCGAGTATGCGGGCTATTCTTCATGACGGCAACGGGGCAGTTTTGCACAAGTGCCGGAGGAGCACCGTCCCCAAATACAGATCCGGTGGAACTCGTGTCGAGCTCGATGCCAATACTTACGTAGAAACACTGCTGTCATTGCTGAAGGAATCGCATGATTTTAGCAAGGACAAAAACATATCACCCCTTGCTCTGAGCGTCACTTCCCAGCGATCCTCGGTGGTACCGGTAAATGGCCGCGGGGAGCCTCTGGCACCGTTTATCATGTGGCATGACAAACGAACGGTTCCGCTTTGTCAGGAATTGCAGCAGTATGAAGATCACGTTTACAATTTGACTGGCCTGAGGATTTCCCCGGTACTCTCGGCAGTCAAGATGACCTGGTTGCGCAGGGAACAGCCGGAAATCTACAGTAAATCTGCTAAAATGCTGGGAATACATGACCTCGCACTGTACACCTTGTGCGGCCGCTTCGTCACCGATCATTCCCTTGCCAGCAATACCAACCTGCTTAATCTTTCTACCTGTAAGTGGGATCATGAACTTCTCGATATTTTTTCGGTGGACCCATCCCATCTTTGCGACCTTGTCCCTCCCGGTTCAATCTGTGGGAAGACCTCAGCAGATCTTCAACAGAAAACCGGCATTGCCGAGGGTACTCCAATAATAACTGCCGGGGGTGACCAGCAGTGTGCCGCACTTGGTCTGGGAGTTACATCGGTTGGAAAGCTCAAATGTACCACGGGAACAGGTTCGTATTTGATTGCCCATGTAAACGCGCCAGTAATTGATGAAAAGAAAAGGTTCCTCTGTAAAATTGGTGCTATTCCAGGGAGTTACAACTTGGAGGCGGGTATGCTCACTACCGGTACCGTATATCGCTGGTTTTTAGAGCAATTCTATGGCGGGCAATCGGGTGGGGCTGAGGTTGAAACAGCCAATCAGGAGGTCCTTTCC
>JABDPQ010000770.1 GCA_013042695.1 Desulfobacterales bacterium
AAGAGCTTCAGCTAGCCTCCCCGGATAATATTGATTATTTAGTTCTTCCCCGGAATTATGGTAAGGCTGAGGCGGTGCGCAGAGGGATCACGATGGGGTTGAAAAAGGCGGAAATGTATGTAGGTTATTGGGATGCTGATCTGGCGACTCCACTTGAAGAGATTTTGCGATTTGTGGAGGTGCTGGCTGACAAACCCTCCATGAAGATGGTCTATGGTGCAAGATGGCAGAGAATTGTCAATCAGCGTTTAAAATTGACCCCTTTCAGCGTGCAATTTTGACCCCCTGATTAATAAACAAATCAGGTCCTCTTCTTTATTCTGTAGCTCTCGTTTCCCGTTTCGATAATATCGCAATGATGGGTCAATCGATCCAGCAAAGCGGTGGTCATTTTTGCATCACCAAAGACTTTTGACCACTCACCGAAGTTCAGGTTTGTGGTTACAAAAAGCGACGTCCTTTCATACAGCGTGCTCACCAGATGAAAGAGCATCGCTCCACCTGCCTGTGAGAACGGCAGATAACCCAACTCGTCCAGGACGACAAAGTCGATATTTGACAGCCTGCTGGTCAGCGAACCGGTCCTGCCGGCAAGTTTTTCCTGTTCCAGTTTATTGACCAGGTCAACAACACTGAAGAACTTGCCGCGCTTGCCAAGCCGGATGCACTGGATGGCAATGGCGGTGGCAAGATGGGTCTTACCTGTTCCGGTACCACCGATGAAGATGATATTTCTGGGCTCTTCAAGAAAGCTGCCGGTATACAGGTCCTTAATCAGCTCCTCGTTGATTTGGGCATCTGGGAAAGAGAACGTGTCCAGATTCTTATGGACCGGGAACTTGGCAATGCCGAGCTGGTATTTTATGGAACGGGCCTTTCGCTCCGCCGCCTCAGCCATGCAAAGCGTCATCAGGATTTCCTGTATGCTGTTGTTGCGCCGTATTCCTTGAGTAACCGCTTCATCATAGACGCCAACCATCCCGTACAGCTTCAGCACCCGCAGCTGCTCAATAATCTCATGGCGTTCCATGATTCACCTCCTGGCGCAGCGCATCATAGCGGGAACAATCAGCTGTTGGCTCAACAGTTATGGATAACGAGTCCGGTACCTGAGCGCTATCCACCTCAAGAGGATCACGGGAGCGGGCAATAAGGTTGAGGATAATCTCGCCTCTTACTGTTCCTTCACTCAGCGCTTTTTTGCATGCCTGTTCAACGATACCCATTCCATGCTGCTGAGAAGCAAGCAGGATATCGACAAACTCCCGATCCCCTCCCTGACATCTGGAGAGTCGATTCCTCACCCTGTTTACACACGCCGGCAGATCCCATTGTCTAAAAGGAGCTCCGTTTCTCAAAGCACCAGGTTTACGTTCCAGTACGCTGATATAGTGCCAGGGGTCGTACACGACATTATCACGCCCGAACTGTCGGGGATGATCAGCGACCAATACGCCATTGCTGACGACCTTGATGCGCTCCGCACTTGTCCGTATCGTTGCCGTTTTACCGGCCAGCTTGCTGTCTACGCTATAGTGGTTCCTGTCATAGCGGACCAGGCACGTACTCGATACACGGCACTCGGTCTCAGAATATCCCTGAAAGGCTGAAGACACGGGTATCAGCTTTGAGCGTTCTTCCTCGAACAGCTCCCATACAGTTCTGTTTCTGTCTTCAGGGTGCTTCCTCTTCTTGCAGATATTGATACACTGATCGCTCAACCAGCAGTTGAGCTCAGCAAAGCTCTTGAAACGAGGTCGTACGGCAAACAGCCACTTCCGTACATTGCCGACTTGGTTCTCAACCTGCCCTTTCTCCCAGCCTGCACCGGGTGTACAGGCCACCGGTTCTACGAGATAATGGCTGCACAGTTGCTCGAATTTACGATTGAACAGCCGTTGTTTACCGTGCAGTATCTTATTTACTGCGGTCTTCAGGTTATCGTAGATACCACGTCTGCAGGCCCCCTGGAAGAACGCAAAGGCCTTGTTATGGGCGTCGAACACCATCTCCTGGCTTTCACGGGGATAGGCGACGACGAAGAACATTCTGCTGTGGCATAAACGGAAGTGGGCAACCTTGACTGTCTGGGGAATACCGCCGATGATCGCTTTCTCGTGACTCCAGTCAAACTGGTAGGCCTCCCCGGGATCAAAGCGCAGTGGTATGTAGCATTGTTCAGGCTTCCTGCCCTGATCCTCAAGCCATTTCTTTACGTAGCGCTGAACACTGTCGTAGGCGCCCTGATAACCCCCGCATTGAAGGATCTCATACATTCTCCTGGCGGTCACCCTGCGCCCCTTGGGGCGCTTCATATTCTCTCTTAGCAGTTCATCGAGTCGGCCGGTGTGGAATCCGAGTTTGGGAAGGGGTTGTTCTTCTCGTTCGTAACGATGCTCGGTTGCGTTACTGCGGATTACTTTGCGGACGGTATTGCGGGAGATATTCAAATCCCGCGCAATCTGCTTGATTTTACGACCCTCAACAAAATGATATCGGCGTATCTTGGCGATTGTTTCCACAACTAACATCCTCCTAACCCTCCATGGTCAAATTTGACCATGGAGGGTTACCACAGGGGGGTCAATTTTGGACGCTGATTTCTCTCATAAAGGGGTCATTATTCCACGCTGTTTGACACATTAGCCTTACCGGCCAACATTGGAAGAGTGCTTCAACCTATTGCTGGGCAGGGCAAAACCACGCACTCAATATGTCAAAAGGATTAGAAACGAGTGCTTGAAACGGGCAGCGGCCTCATGGATCCCTCTCTGGTGTACCTCCAGCGAGCTATATGAAGCAATTAGCCAGGAAGAAAAATGAAAAGCTAGTATAAGAAAGAAGAAACCCCTAAGTTTCAGGCTGGTATAGATATATTGGGCTGATCATGCATTGCAACAGCCTGTAGATTTCATTTTAGCACCCTAATATAAAATTCCTGAATTAATG
>JABDPQ010000771.1 GCA_013042695.1 Desulfobacterales bacterium
CAACCATCATGGTCATGCCCTCTTTGGCCATGGTGCGCATGACATCCAGCACCTCACCAATCATTTCCGGGTCCAGGGCGGAGGTGGGTTCGTCGAAAAACATAATTTGCGGCTGCATTGCCAGGGCTCGGGCGATGGCCACACGTTGCTGCTGACCGCCGGAAAGCTGTTCCGGATACGCCTCAGCCTTGTCGACCAGGCCTACCTTTTCCAGTAATTCCATACCACGCTCGGTGGCCTCCTTCTCCGATATTTTACGCACGTTCATCGGTGCCAGCTTGATGTTTTCGATTGCATTCAGATGCGGGAAGAGGTTGAAGCTTTGGAAAACCATGCCGATTTCGGTGCGCACGCGGTTGATGTCTATGTATGGAGCCATAATATCGATACCTTCGATATAGATATGGCCGGAACTGGGTTCCTCCAGGCGATTCAGACAACGCAAGAAAGTGGATTTACCACCACCTGAAGGCCCCATAATAGCGACGACTTCCGATTGCTTGACGGTGGTGCTCACCCCTTTGAGTACATGTAAATCCTTGAAACGTTTGTGCAGATCTACGACCTCTATCATAGTTTCGGAATCGTTCATTTCACTCATTTCGGCTTTTCTTGAACTTGTTCTCAAGGATATTAACCACCCGTACCAAAGGAATCAGGACGGCGAGATAAATTAATGCTGCTGCCACCAATGGGGTGGGGTTTGTTTCGCTGGTATACAGTTCTCTGGCTCGCTTCAACAATTCAGGAGCCGCCACTATCGATGCCACGGCTGTATCCTTTAACATGGCTACGAGTGTGCCGGTCAGTGGCGGAACAACCACGGGAATTGCCTGGGGCAGGATAACCTTGGCAATAGTTTTCCCGCGAGACAGACCCAGCGAACGCGCCGCTTCAAGCTGACCGGAATGCACCGATTCGATGCCGGCCCTGAAACACTCGGAAGCATAGGCGCCGTAGCCGAGCGATAAAGCCACCACGGTTGTTACCATCGACCCCAAGGATATTCCCATAAAGGGCAGGGCAAAAAAGATGATAACCATGATGACGATCATGGGGATGGAACGGAAAACATCAACATAAACTTTTAAAAATATATTCAGCGTGGGACTGTGCAGGGTGCGCAGAACGGCAATCAGCAGCCCAACCACAACACTGCCAAGTCCCGATATCAGTGCCAGTAACAGGGTCACTTCCAGGCCTTGCCAGAGTATCCACCAATTGCCTTCAAGTACTTCCCAGTTAAAGAAAAAGTCCCTCAATCGTCCCCACTCTGCTCCGGAATAACGGTAGAAAAGCCAACAGAGCACGACGATCAACAACAGGGCGACGATCATCTTGAGGACATCAGGTTTTTTCGTGTCAGCCAGAATATTGCCGCTGAATGCCAGGACCAGCACAATGAAAACGTTAATGCTGGTGTAATAATAGACTGGCGAAGCTGTTTCTTTGCTGGGAAGCAGAAAAAACGCGAAGGCAGCAAGCAAGGTAAAGAAAAGTATACTGGCTGAAGGTTTATTCAACCAGATATGCCAGCCCGGATGGGTGCGCACGAACTTGTTGTTTCTGTCAGGTACGTCTGACATCGGCTTCATGAAGCGTTAATGAAACGGTTAAGGAACAGATGAGGCGTGGCATCAGAAGCTGCTGCTGTGAGGGCTGAAGTATATATCGTCAAAAGCAGTGACCCAGTCAGGTGATATTTTGAACTCACGAAACCTTGCATTGGTCCCCCAACAGCATCACCTGCGGGGGACTCTGCAATAGTGTAGTGGTTGAGACATCCTTCTTTTATTTCCGGGCAAGAAAAATCCCTTAAACCACTTATCCCGATTACCGGGGATAGTTTTTTTTACATCGCTGGTTTTTCGTTTGGCATATACGGTGCGATAATGTTGATGACTGAACTATCCTTTGGCGGATCAGAACCGAACCAGTTTTGATGAATCTTGAGAAGCGTTCCGTCTTTTTTCATCTCGTTTTGAATTTTGTTAAACTCATCGCGAAGAGGAGACCCTTTTTTGAAGGCCAGTGCCTGACCGGCTTTAAAACCGGGGATATAGATGTTCATGACGAGGTCTGACTTTGGATGCTGCTTGATATAGTAAAGTGCAATGGGATCGTCTACCACAACACCATCGATTCTGCCGGCTTCAAGGTCAAGAGCGGCATCGACCCAATAATCGTAGCTCTTCACTTTGTATGGACCATATTCGTCTTGCGCTTTGACAAGCCAGGCTTCATTGGCGGAACCGGTGTCGGAGCCGAAGGTCTTTCCTTTCATCTGGCTTAAATCGCTGATTCCATCTTTTCGTGTCATCATACCGATACCAGAATCGTAATACGGGTCGGCGAAATCCATTACTTCTGCTCGTTCTTGCTTGATCCATATGGACGACATGGCGATATCCCACTGACCGGATTGTACGCCGGTTAAGACGGTGGCAAACGGTGCGGATTTGTAATCCAGCGTGTAGCCGGCTCGTTTGGCAAATTCCTCTACCAAGTCGGCTTCAAACCCGGTCATTTTACCGTCTTTGGAAAAAATCCAGGGAGGATTTTCACTGTTTACCCCGACCTTAATGACTTTTCCGTCTGCCGCGGTGAGCTCTTTTCCTCCATCAACGAAGATACCTAGCGACCCTATAGCAATCAGAGCCAGTATTACAACCAAACCTTTTTTCATAATACATTCCTCCTCTATGGTTTTTACGCTTCGTCCGATGTGGTTGAAGCTCCTGCAATGTTAATGAGCTAAGGTCGTTCTATTACCTGAAAATATGGGGAGAACCTGCACGTTTGATGTATACCATGAGCAGGCGAAGCCATCAGTTGATAAAGAGATTATAGCACTGACATCAGATGGCAAATAGTGAACATAATCAATAAGCTTCTCCTAATACATTGCAGGGTAATTTGTCAATAGCTCTGCGAAATGACTTTTTCTGCAATTTGGAACAAAATTTCGCATGCAATATAGATAATCACATCCTGGGATGATGCCACGAAGTTTCTACAGCATGACCGCTGCTGTTTGATTCGAAGTGGATCATGGTCTGTTGTTTGGTATTGGTCTGCTTTGTATTTTCTAATCCAGATCCAGCTCTTCTTTATACTTTCGGAGCAACCCCCGCAATTGATCATAGGTAAGCTCAAGGTAGTCGGCAGCTTTTTTCTGACTATATCTGCAACGCTCCAACGCCTGTTGAATCATATTTATCTCAAAGCTGCTCACCGCTGTTTTGAATCCACCTGCTGTGTCTGTGGTAAGTGCTTGCGCTGGTGGTGCTGCCGACTCGGCTCCGGGGTATAGCTCTTTATGAGGCATATAGGGGGAGATAAACGGATTAAAGGTAATTTCATCAATCTGGCCTGATACTGAGACATAGACTGCCCGTTCAATAACATTTTTCAGCTCCCTGACATTTCCGGGCCAAGGATGATTGACCAGTGCTGAAACAGCGTGCTGAGTGAAAATGATTTCATCTTCTTTTTCGAGTTCGTAGGCCATTCTGGCCGCGAAATGGTGCGCCAGCAGCAAGATATCCTCACCACGGTATCTCAGGGGTGGAAGAAAAAGCACTTCAAATGAAAGCCGGTCAAGCAGATCGCGCTTGAATTTGCCCTGTTCTGCCATGGCCACAAGATCCACATTGGTGGCACAGACGATTCGTACATCCACATCAATTGGCCGAGTACCCCCGACCCGTTCAAATGAACCATATTCAACAACTCTAAGAATCTTTTCCTGAGCCTCCATGGGAATTGTACCAATTTCATCAAGAAATAGGGTTCCACCATGGGCTGCTTCAAATCTGCCAATCTTTAGATTCTCCGCTCCGGTAAAGGCTCCTTTTTCATGCCCGAATAACTCCGATTCGATCAAAGTTGGTGACAGCGTGCTGCAATTGAGCGTTACAAAAGCACCGTCCCAACGCTTGGAAAGAAAGTGCAGTCTGGTCGCTGCCAGTTCTTTTCCGGTACCCCTCTCGCCGACCAGCAGGACGGGGCGGTCAACAGGGGCGACGCGGGACAGTCGATCCTGAAATTCCAGAAATGGCTCAGATTGCCCCAGCGCTTCAGCCTGTTTCATTGCCAGTGCGTTTGGCACAGCCACACTCCATATTTTATGGTCATTTATACTGTTTTTTAGTTATTTATACTTAATTATGGTTAATGATACTACATGCTTGTTTCTCTGTCAATCACTTAACTCTCTAAAACAATTATATATTTTAAAAATTACTCATCTGGCACGGATTATGCCTTATACAGATCAACTACAGTCAAAACCAGGAGGACTATTATGGGAATATTTACACGCTTTAGAGATATCGTCAGTTCAAACATCAATGCCATGCTCGACAAGGCCGAAGATCCTGAAAAGATGATCAAACTGATGATACGGGAAATGGAAGACACGCTGATTGAAATCAAATCATCCTGTGCTGCCGTCATTGCCGGCCGTAAAAAGGCACAGCGAAAACTCGATGAAATTTCCGAACGCCGAGACCTTTGGGAAGAACGCGCCTCACTTGCCGTCGCCAAAGGAAAAGACAACCTTGCGCGTGAAGCGCTGATAGAAAAACGGCGTTTCTCAAATCTTGCCGAGAGTCTTGAAAAAGAAATATCGGAGCATGGCGTGCTCATATCACAATATCAGGATGACATTAGTGAGCTTGAAAACAAATTATCAAGTGCCAAGGAAAAAAAGCGAACACTCATCGAGCGGCATAGAAAAGCCCAGAACAAGAAACGAGCCCAGGAAGATATCCGCCGCATGGACAGCTCTGACACCATGTCTCGGTTTGAGCATCTCGAAAGCAGGATCGAGCGCATGGAAGCAGAGGCTGACATGGTCAACTTTGGTAGAACGCCAACCGTTGATGAGGAATTCGAAGACATCACCGCAGACGACGATATTGAAAAAGAACTTGCTAATCTGAAAGCGGCTGCATACGATGACAGCAAAGAAACCAGCAAATAAGAAATCACCAGGAACAAGTGAGTTGCCATGAGCTCTG
>JABDPQ010000775.1 GCA_013042695.1 Desulfobacterales bacterium
CAACAGCCCAGGCCAGGTTGCGCGCTGTTGGCCGTGCATTCTTGAGAAGCTCTGCTGCCTGAAGCAGGTCATAATGGCAGTGTTTTTCTCTTGCTGTCTGGGCGGCAAGATGCATGCCAAACGCCGCTGTCGCACCAATCAGGCCGGCACCTCTAACATGCATATCTTTTATGGCGGTATAGGCATCTTCCGTGGTTGCCAGCGTTTCAGTGACGAATCGATGAGGCAGCTGGCGCTGGTCGATAATCTCTATTCTCTCATATGAGTCGGGATCCGGCCATATGGTCCGGTAATGATGTCCGTTTACTTTCATATACTCCCTGAAGATAAGAACTTTTCCCTGTAGTAAATCAGGAACATATGTAAACCACGCTTTTCCCATAGTCGACAATAAAAAGCGTATGGGGCTGTCGGCAAAGCGACACAGGGAGCAAAACATTACTGCCGCATCATTAATCTTATGATAATGATGCCAATGCTACAAACAAAATGACAAAATTGTCATAACACATGTTTTTTTCGTTCGTGAAATTTAGATTAGTTTCGTAATTACAAATATATTTGTCCAACTATGAATAAATACAGCACGTAAATCGCACATGTTTGTATTGAATTTATTTCCAATCATGTTATCTTCATTTCCAATTATTGTAATTTTACTACAAAAATGTAATAAACTTCATACGACTAGCCGTGTTTCTCTTGGGCGAAAATACGGTATCGGAGAAAGGGAGGGAGCAATGAATAACGCAGACACCGCATTTATCCTCGCTTCGGCAGGGCTTGTTTTGTTGATGACGCCTGGTTTGGCACTTTTTTATGCAGGCATGGTGCGATCCAATAATGTCTTGGGAACGATAATGCAGAGTTTGTTCATGATTTCTTTGATAACCATTGAATGGGTTTATCTTGGCTATTCCATGTCATTTGGTCCAACGATCGGCGGGTTTATCGGCGATTTTTCGTGGTTTGCGCTTAGCGGGGTGACCTCAGAGCCAAGCCCGGATTACGCGACAACCATACCGCATGTCGTTTTCATGATATTCCAGTGTATGTTCGCCATCATTACTCCTGCTCTTATCACGGGAGCATTTGCAGAACGGGTTAAGTTTGTCCCATTTATCATTTTTTCAATTCTATGGGCTGTGCTGGTTTACAATCCCGTTTGCCATTGGATTTGGGGAAAAGGTGGCTGGCTGGGCGCCATGGGCGTGCTTGATTTCGCTGGGGGGCTTGTTGTCCATGCAACATGTGGAACTGCTGCGCTTGCCGGCGTTCTTGTCTTGGGGCCGAGAAGAGGGTATGGCAGAACCAACTTTATGCCGCATAATCTACCGCTGACCGTGCTTGGAACAGGTCTTCTCTGGTTTGGGTGGTTTGGTTTTAACGGTGGGTCCGCCCTTGCGGCAGATGGAGTTGCTGCGACTGCTTTTGTGGCGACGCATTTAGGCGGAATGGCTGGAATGACAATGTGGGTTGTCTTGGAGTGGAAAACGCAAGGTAAGCCCACAATTCTTGGTGCGGCCTCTGGTGCCATTGCAGGCCTGGCAACGATTACTCCGACAGCTGGCTTTGTCGGGCCTAACTCGGCAATCATAATTGGACTGCTGGGCGGGGCGTTTTGCTACACTGCCGTCAGCATGAAGACTAAATTTAAACTTGACGATTCTCTTGATGTTGTCGGTATTCATGTGTCGGCGGGCTTTTGGGCACACTCTGTGTTGGCTTATTTGCAAGTACAGCGGTAAATCCCGGTGGAGCGGATGGTCTTTTTGGGGGAAATCCCGGTCAGCTATTTATTCAGCTAAAAGGTGCTCTTATCGTAAGTGTATATGCCTTTGTTGTAAGTTGGGTTATATTCAAAGTGATTCACGCAACCATTGGCATGCGCGTGACGGATGAGAACGAAGTTTCCGGTTTGGACTCAACCGAACACTCTGAAACGGCTTATAACAACTAAAATAACTTGGTATCCTTGCCAATAGCGGCTGCAGTGTTCGTGGCGGTTTGAAACGAGTGCACCGAGCGTGTTGGCTTACAATGGCACAGTCAAGAGGAGAGATTATGAAAAAAATAGAAGCAATTATCAAACCGTTTAAGCTCGACGATGTAAAAGATGCATTAAACGAGATTGGTATCAAAGGGATGACGATATCAGAAGTAAAAGGATATGGTCGCCAAAAAGGTCACACGGAAATATATCGTGGGGCAGAGTATGTTATCGATTTTATTCCCAAAGTAAAAATTGAAATTGTGCTACCTGCAGATAGTGTTGATCTTGTTGTTGATAAAATCCGTGAAGCTGCAAATACTAACAAGATTGGCGACGGCAAAATTTTCGTCATGCCGGTCGAAAGAGTTGTGAGAGTGAGGACCGGTGAAGAAAACCGGGATGCTGTTTAGGATCGATGGTTGCAAAACTAAAAAATCAAAGCCAGGCACTGGATGAACTCTGGGGACAAGGTCTGAGCGGTACTTCACTGCTCCAGGATCACAGTGGTCTTGCAGATCAGTTTATAGAGGACTGTTTTGCGAGTATCCAGAACTCTGGTTCGGCAAAGCATGTGGCGATCCTGGCCCTTGGCGGTTATGGACGTCAGGAGCTTTTTCCGTTCTCAGATATTGACCTGATGATCCTCTACAATTCGAAACTTGGCAAGAAGGTGGGTGAGCTCACCGATGCTATTCTCTATCCGCTCTGGGATACAGGTTATGAAGTCGGTCATGGGGTACGAACGATTAAAGAGTCAATGCGTCAGGCTGCGAAGGACTTTGTTTTTCGGGTAGCAATGCTCGATGCCCGCTTTATTGTGGGGTCTAAAGACCTCTTCAATGAACTCATGGGAAAATACAAGCAGAAGTATGTTGAAGGACGTAGGCGTGATTTTGTTCGAAACCTTAACCAGTTCAATGAGGAGCGGCGCGAGCGCTTTGGCAGCCATGGGTATCTGCTTGAGCCTAACATAAAAGAGAGCAAAGGCGGGCTGCGTGATATCCAGTCAATGATCTGGGCGGCCCAAGTCGTTTTTGGCATCGATTCATTTGAGGGTATTGTCCAGACAGGATTTCTCCTGGAGCAAGAGGCGGAGCGCTTCGTTGATGCTCAGAACATGCTCGTGCGAGTCAGGAACAGGCTGCACTACATTAGTGGTCGAAAAAATGATCAGCTTTATTTCGAGCAGCAGGAAGAAATGGCGGCTGCATTCGGTCATAAAAACAGCACAACCAAGTTGCAGGTTGAGCAATTCATGAGGGAGGTCTACAGCCACCTGAGAACCATTGCCGTTACAACAGATTTGTTTTTCGACCATGTCAATGAAGTCCTGAGTCTTGCGGATAAGAAGAGAGGGCCTGCAGATCGTGAAATTGAAGACTGGATTGAGTTGCGCAAAAATCGTATCCATTTAACCGCCAGGTCTGAAGAGCTTCAGGCAAAGCCCCATCTCTTGATGAGGACCTTTCTTGCATCAGCCAGAACAGGCGTGCCGATACATCACCGCTCGAAAATGTCCATAACGGAAAATCTTGGACTGATCACCTTTAAGCTGAGGTCTTCTCCGCGTATGGCAAACCCTTTCATGGCTATCCTTATGATGCCCCAACATGTACTGCCCGTGCTCGAAGGCATGCTCGAGACCGGCTTGCTTGGTGTATATCTGCCTGAGTTTGCCAGGATAGATGCTCTGGCGCAACACGATATCTACCATATCTACACTGTTGACAGGCACTCACTTCAGGCAGTAGCAGAGCTGCACAAAGTGCTCGGGGAAGAAGCAGAAATTGCCGAACAGGTTTCTATGAGCAAACCCCTCTATCTGGCAGCGCTTCTTCATGACATAGGCAAGAACTCGGGCAGAGATCATTCAGAATATGGAGCTGAGCTTGCCGACGTCATTGGCGAGCGTCTCTGTCTGTCTCCCGAGGAGCGAAAAACCCTCATGTTCCTTATTCTTTACCATCTCTTTATCCCTGAGAATGCCTTGAGAAGGGATCTTGAGGATACTGTTTTTATCAAGAAATGCGCCGAGATTATTGGCAGCAGTGAACGGCTGGCAATGCTCTATTTGCTCTCTGTTGCCGATTCCCGCGCAACCGGTCCTTCAGCCTGGAGCGATTGGAAAGCGACTCTGATGAGGGACATGTATCTTAAATTAAACGCCTACCTTGCCCATGTTGATGATGAGGCGCCGACAATGGTCGATCGTCAACAAGAGGAAGGTGTCTCGTGGCTGCGGGGGCAGGTAGAGAAGCTGGCTGCAAAAGAAGACGGTCTGAGGATGAAAGTGGATGAGCTGTCAGCCGATTATCTGAGCAGCTTTACTCCAGGGACAATTCTTGAGCATCTTCGGATCCATCGCGATCGCTATCAGCTTATCAGACAAAAATCACTCATTGTTCCGGATGAATTGGGAGATCACTGGTCGGTATTGGTAATGTCTGTTGATCAGCCTGGCTTTTTGGCAAAGATTTGTGGGGTCATGACGCTGCATAATCTGACTGTTGTTAATGCCCAGATTTTTACCTGGGCCGATGACACTGTTGTCGATGTCATTGATGTCCGGCCGGCAGAGGGGCTTGCGTTTGATGAATATGACTGGGATGCCATTAGTAAAGACTTGGAGCGAGCGGTCAGTCACAGGCTTGGCCTTGGTCACAGGTTATATGAAAAATTAAAAAACAGTAACGGTCGCAAGCGAGAGCTGGCCGGCAGTCACGAGCATCGCGTACTCATTGACAACGAGAGTTCAGAGGACTTTTCAGTTATCGAGGTGCATGCAAGCGACATCTCTGGCCAGTTGTATCGTATTGCGCAAACATTGGCAGATTTTGGCATAAACATTCATAAGGCATTTATAGCAACCGAGGTCGGCCAGTTGATTGATGTTTTCTATGTGCTTGATAATAGAGGAAGACGTGTTGAATCGAGTGATTTTAAAGAAGAGGTTGCTAACGGACTGATGTATGCAATTGGTGCAACAGATGAGCAAGCCAGAAAATAACAATTATGTAATAAAATTTTGAATTGTGTTTTTTTTGTTGCAGGTTTTGTAACAAATTGGTAAATGATAAATGCTGATCGGGACAAGATCAGACCAATACTGATAAATTAAATAGAGGAGACAGGAAATATGACAAGAGACGAGATAATGAAAATCATTGAGGAGGAGAATATTCATTTTTTCCGCCTCCAGTTCGTAGATATATTTGGCTTCATGAAGAATGTTGCTATTCCTCGCAGCCAGATCGAAAAGGCACTCGATGGAAAAATAATGTTTGACGGTTCATCCATCGATGGATTTGTGCGTATTGACGAATCGGACATGTATCTCAAGCCCGATTACGACACCTTTGTCGTCCTGCCATGGAGGAATAAAGAAGGTATTGCTGCTGCCCGGGTAATATGCGACGTCTACAAATCAGATGGGGTTACACCTTTTGAGGGTTGTCCGCGGGTGAACCTCAGGCGTGTGCTTGCCGAGGCTAAAGAGATGGGTTATACCATGAACGTTGGCACTGAGGCAGAGTTTTTCCTCTTTGAGCTTGATGAAAAAGGCCGTCCAACAACTGAGACCAGTGACGTTGCCGGTTATTTCTCATTGGACCCGGAAGACAAAGCCAATGATTGTCGTCGCGAAATCATCGAGACCCTTGAAAAGATGGGTTTTGAGATCGAAGCATCTCACCATGAAGTTGCTGAAGGTCAGCACGAAATCAACTTTAAGTATGCCGATGCCTTGGCCTGCGCCGACAATACGCTTACTTTCAAATGGGTGGTCAAATCAATTGCTGCAAGGTATGGCCTGTATGCGACCTTTATGCCAAAACCGATCTTCGGCATCAATGGTTCTGGAATGCACACAAACCAGTCGTTGTTTAATCTGGACGGCACCAATGCATTCTTTGATGAATCAAATGATATGCAGCTATCTCCAATCGCCTATAAATATATTGCCGGAATCCTGCAGCATGCTCCTAGTTTTGTTGCCGTAACGAACCCGCTGGTTAACTCCTATAAGCGTCTTGTGCCTGGGTATGAAGCCCCGGTATATGCGGCATGGTCTGCTATAAATCGCTCAGCGCTCGTCAGAATTCCGGCAGCTCGCGGTATGTCAACTCGTACCGAAGTTCGATGCCCGGATCCAAGTTGCAACCCCTATCTTGCACTGGCAATGATGCTGAATAGCGGACTTGCTGGCATCAAGAATGAACTGCAGGTTCCGCCCCCTGTGAATAAAGATATTTTCGAGATGAATGATGCTCAAATGGCTGCCGAGGGTGTAACTGTGCTGCCAGGAAGCCTCAAAGAGGCCCTTGACGTTTTTAAAACCAATCCGCTGTCCAAGGAAACACTTGGTGGGCATATTTTTGAGAAATATATTGAAGCAAAAGAGAAAGAATGGGATTCATATCGCTGTGCTGTAACCCAATGGGAACTTGAGAATTACTTAGCTGTATACTAATCTCCTCCGCCAGCAATACTCCTTGGCGATAAAAGGCCCGCATGTCATCATGGTATGCGGGCCTTGCTGTTTGTGGCCGATCAATAACTTGCGAACAATAATACAACACGGTAAAAGAAGCAGAAGCGGCTTTCACCGTACATATCAGCTATGGCACACATGTGAGTAGGTTTAAAACACAAAAGCTCTCTTTTACCTTGCCTGGAGTCCTCAAAGATAAAGGGTGGGAACGAAAGTTCGACCAGCACCGGGTATTTCTTGAATGGGATAACCTGGTTGATGAGACAACCGCAGCACATTCACGGCCGCTTAAGGTAGTTAAAGATGTGCTCTGGCTTGAAGTGGAAAATTCAGCCTGGATGCAGCAGCTGCAATATGAAAAAATTATCCTGCTTGAGACCCTGAATGCCTATCTGAACATCTCCCGATTTTCAGATATCCGATTTGCTCTTCAGGAGAAAAAGAAAGAGAAGAAACGCATTCAAAAAAGCAGCCTCAGCTATATCTCACCGCCACCCGAGGAAGTTGCACAGTTTGAAAAACAGATTAGTTTTCTTGAGGATGGCGATATCAGGGATTCTTTGATGCGCCTCTGGTATCTTTCAAAGGCTTGCAAGAGCAGTTGATTTTTAGATTGCCATCTGCATCTCAGAGAAATTACTTGACCGGCTGTAGAAAGGAGGTAAGCTCACGTTTGTCTATTTGTAGTACTTAATGAGATACTATCCTTAGCAACGCTTGTAACACAATGATCTACGAAACTATCCTGGAATCTATAGGCAATACGCCACTTGTTAAGATCACGCGACTGAATTTGAGCAACAC